>CATZDQ010000138.1 GCA_958417695.1 uncultured Clostridiaceae bacterium
TACTGATTGGTACCCTTTCTTATATTAGGTCCATATCTAAACTTTACTAAAGTATCTATCAATAAACATTGTATCGCTATCATAGAAAAACCATATGTAAATACACTTTCTTTATTACCATCTTGAGATAATTTATCAATTGCATTAAAATATCTACTTTGCATTCGATTTTTGAAGATTTGAATGGCTCTTCTCCACACACGTTCTGAACTATTCATGTTTAACTCTAATCCCAAATAGTCTTTTAACTTGTCCGTATTGGATAAATAAATTTCATTATTAAACATCCCTCTTACCTCCTATAGATAACTAGCTAATTCTTAATAATAATTCTCATATGGCTATAATCATATGAAATTTCTTTTAAAATTTGTATTAATAATTTCATTAGAGTCTCTGTATCATAATGGGTCTCTATATATAAACCATCACACAATTCCATAGGACTACGCATATGCGTTGCATCTTTCGATAATCTACTACGCACTTTTCCTAATAGCTTATCATTCAATCCCATTATTTTATTTTTCATTTCCTCTTCTTTCATCACTTCTTTTAAAATAGTCTCTACTACGGTCTTCCAAGTAGGCGTCATGATACGTTTATTTTCTATTTTAACCGCTATTGGTTTTTTCCCCTTAAATCCTGTTGCATTGGTTATTGGATATTCACTTTCATAAATAGCCTCGTATGGATTTTCTCCTAAACCTTGCTTCTCTAATTGCATAACTATTTCATCAAATGTAGTATTTATCATGACAATCAATTCATTTTGTTTTTCACGAACTTCACTTATTATACTCATATAGATACCTCCTTTTGTTACATTTTAGCACGTGCTAATTTTATTGTCAAGCCTATTTTTTATTTATCCATAAAAAAAAGACAGAGGAGATTTTATTTTTTATCTCCTCTGTCTCTATTTACCTTATTTTTTAACACTTCCCAAGCACTAAGCTTCATATTCCTTTTCTAGTTTATCGTTCGTATAGATTTTTGCAATTAAAGCCAACTGTCTTTGATTTTCTGGTGCTATCTGGAAAGAAAAGATTTTTTTAGCAGGTGCTAAAATAATATATTGCAATGCTTGCTTTGTAGACTCCGATATTTGAATAGCACCTGTATCTTGTTTTGCACAATTTTCACATTTTAAACCACTATCTCGGAAACTAAAATACTCTAATTTTTCTTTGTCTTTACAAGTACAGCATTCATCAATTCTAGGTCTAAACCCTAATAAAGAAAGTAACCTAATTTTAAATATAGACTCTATAAATGTAAAATTCTCCTGTGTTTGTTCAATCATATATAAAGTATTTAAATATAATTGTAAAATCTTATAGGTATTTTGATTCTCATCCGTTACATCTTGAATTATCTTTGTAATATGAACTGCACTTTGTAATTTATCTAGGTCCATACGTATATTATAAAATAACGCAATCGTATCACAAGAATTGATGGTATATGTATTAGAGCCTTTAAATAGCATATAATCCCCAAAACATAAAAATTGAGTGCCTGCCATTAATTGACTCTTTGCTCTTCTAGCACCTTTTGCAGAACACCCAATTTTTCCATTTGGTGTTAACATTGTAACCATTTTATCAAAATCTCCCATATTATTTTCTGCAATTATTATTCCTTTGGTTTTAAATGTTCCCATATTTTTTCACCTTTATTTTAGTATATTTCTTTTTTCGTATCTACCCCAATATTTTCTCCTAAATTATTAGGTATTTGTTTTCCTTGTGGCTCTTCATTTCCTTGCTTCATCGCTCTTTCTATATTTTCTACTTCTACTAATTCTAAATACGCATTAATATCCCCTGTATTTTTAAAAGTATTCCATGCCAATTGTTTTATCATCAGAAATCATCTCCTTAACATTTAAAGAACGAGCTTGTAATACATTCCTTACAATTTCTTCCTCTAATCTTATCTTTTGCATTTTTAACGAATTTATACTTGGAAAGTTTTAGTATTTGTTTTATTTTGCGATTATTTCAATTTAAATTTTTTAACAATACTATCCTTATTTTGCCAATCTTCTTTCACCTTCACCCATAATTTCAAATTTACCTTTGTATCTAACATATTTTCTAAATCTTGCCTAGCGTATGTTCCAATTCTTTTTAGCATACTACCATTTTTCCCAATAATAATACCTTTATGTGACTCTCTTAAACAATAGATAGTCGCTTCTACATCATAGATTTCTTCTTTTTCTTTTGTCTTTCTTAATTTCATTTTTTCTGTTTCTATATACAAACCATGTGGTACTTCTTGGTCTAATAATCTTAACGCTTTTTCTCTGATTGTCTCTTCTGCTAATTGCCTTAACGTTTGGTCTGTATATTCTTCTATATCATAATATGCAGGACCTGGTTTTAAGTTCTTCTCTATTTCCTCTAATACCAATTCTAAATTTTCTTGTTTTGTAGCACAAATTGGTATCACTGCTGTAAAATCATAAGCTTTTTGATATACATCTATTAAATGTAACAACTTTTCCTTATTTTGCACCATATCGATTTTATTAATCAGTAATATTGTTTTCTTACCAGCTTCTTTTATTTTATCTAATATTTTGCTATCTCCTTTACCAATCTCTTCAGAAGTACCATCTATTAAAAACAACACCACATCCACTTCTCCAATATAGGTAAAAGCGGTATCTATCATCGTATGGCTTAATTTAGTTTTTGGTTTATGAATGCCTGGTGTATCTATAAATACAATCTGAGAATGTGGTCTATTGACTATAGCACGTATGGCTGTTCTGGTAGTCTGTGTTTTATTAGCTACTGCTGCTACTTTTTCTCCTACTAAACTATTAATTAGTGTTGATTTTCCTACATTGGTTCTTCCTATTAAAGATACAAAACCAGATTTAAATACTACTTCCTTTTCTTCTTCCATGTTACCTCCATTTATTTGACATTTGAAATTGTACCCATTATACTGCATCCCAAACGCTAAATTTGTAAAATTTAGGGACCTCGTTTTATTTTTTTATTATATCATGTTCTACTTTCTATTTCAATGGATTCTTTTACTATCCTAAGCTAAGAAGAGAGATTTTACATACCGTAAAATCTCTCTTCTTTACACAAATTAACATCTGCGTACTAAATAACAAAGTTAATTTAGTTGTAAGCGGATACGCTCGGCTAAAGTGGCTATGAATTCACTATTGGTGGTTTTACCTTTATCCATAGAACAGACATATCCGAAAATCCTATTTAGTTGTTCCATATTTCCCTTATCAAACGTCCTTTCAATACCATGTCGAATAGACCTTTCCACTTTTGAGGAAGTTGTATGATATTGACAGGCAACACTAGGATATAACTGTTTGGTAATACTTTGTATCATCTCTGGATTTTCCATCACCATTAAAATAGCTGTACGAACATAAGCAAATCCCTGAATATTCATTGGATAACCTAATTTAGAAAGTTCGTTTGTAACTACTTTTTTCAACTCCACTTTTGGGTTTACTGGTTTTGAGAATTCTTCTTTTTCATCCTCCAGTAAAACAATTAAGTCTGCTATCTTCCGCTGCATCTGCATCAGTTGTTCTACTACTTCTACCTTTGTCATTTTTTTTACCTCATATTTGTATTTCTAGAAACTTTGTTCTAGATAACCTAATTGTAGCAAGATTTCTACCATAGAAATACGTTTATCTATATATCTTCTATTGTACTATTTACATAATGTAATCACTATTTTTCTATTTTCTCCTTTATAATTTTATAGAAAGCAATGCTTACATAACCATATTATACATTCTTTAATTAAAGAAAGGAGTCTATTATGAACTCATTTTTAAACGGTATCTCGTTACCTCTTCCCTTATCACTGGAAGAAGAAAAAACGCTGTTAACACAACTTAATAAGGATAATCTAGTACAAAACACTCTCGTAGAAAGGAATTTGCGATTAGTCTTACATGTTGCCAAAAAGTTTCAAAGCTCAGAACTTCTTTTAGAAGATTTATTTTCTATTGGATGTATAGGGCTTATGAAAGCCATCAACACTTTTTCTTATGATAAGAGTTTACGCTTAGCTACTTATGCTAGCAGGTGTATCGAAAATGAGATTTTAATGTATTTACGGAAAAATCGAAAACACCTTTGCGTTTGCTCTTTTAACCTTCCATTATATAGTGATAAAAAGGGTAACTATCTCCTTTTAGAGGATACCCTTATAGATGACTCGGAATACACCATCGATAACTATGAGCAAAAAGTAGAAGATATACAAAATGTCCAAAATATTGTCAACGCAGCATTAAACCATTTATCTAAAACAAAAGCTTTTATATTTTTCTCTTACGTTGGTGGAAGAAATCAGCGTGAAATTGCTTCTATGATACAATTATCACAAAGTTATGTATCTAGGATATATAAGACAATTATAATAGAATTAGAACAAACCTATAAAGCACAAGATACATTCCAGGATGGGTATTCTTTTTCTATACTAAACGATTACAATTATCAGCTTTGTATATATCCTAACTGTCATTTAGCATTTAAAGAAAGTTTTGAAGATTTCTTATCCGGGCATCCTAGTTATCTTCCTATCTTAATAAGATTTGAAGAAAATAGCGAAAACCAATATGTTTTAATACTGGAACGGTCACTAGATACATTTCAATTTATAGCAGATTTATTGTACAATACCTAACAAACAAACCGGGAATTCTAATAGGATTCTCGGTTTGCTTTCTTTTTTCGTGCTATTATATAGATAATGTAATTGGTAAAGACATCGTCTTCTCATATCTACCTTGTAAAATAATATCTAATTTAGAATACGCTGTTATATTTAAAGTTTGATTCCCTGTTGCCACTCCATTTAATAAAGTATTTCCATCTGCC
>CATZDQ010000139.1 GCA_958417695.1 uncultured Clostridiaceae bacterium
TTCATACATAGAAATTTCTTGCATTTACATTCTACAATATTTAAATTAATACAGGTGGCATTTAAAGCCTTATATATCAATAATTATAACACTAAAATCTGTCGACCTCTACTCTTTTTCTCAAAAATCAAAGATAAAAATTAGGTAAATCTCTGTAAGTAGCTATATATCAGCATTCTTTTATCTGTCGACCCCCTGGACTTTTTACACTATTGGAGGTCGACAGATAAATTATAAAAAGTTGGAAGTTTTATCATCTTCTATTTTTCCTAAAAATTCTTTATCTAACTACTTTTGCGTTCTACTTTTAAAAAGAATTACACTATCCCTTTCTTCTCTAATATATCTATCTAGTTCTGCCTTTAATTTCATTTCTTGTGAATCTAAAAGTTCTCCCTCAAAGACAGAATTCTGAATATGCACTAAATATTTTTTACATATTTTAAAAACATTTCTTAGTACTTTTTGTCCTTCCTTTTCTTCTAAATTAATATCATATACTAAAATAACATACATATCACCACCATATTTTAAACCCTTCATATGGTATATCTTCTAGAAGACATTTTATTAATTTATAAATTTCTAAACGAATTAAATATTCATAGCTAACTTCTCTATCTAACTTTTTATGTTTAATAGTAGTTTGTAATTTTGCATCTAATTCTTTAGTAATCTGTTTTCTTGCTTCTTCCTTTATATATAAAAAATTTAATCCTTCTTCGAAATCGTTCTCTGTAATTTGTTTTCTATTCAACATAGAAAAAATTAATCTATCCCCAATTAATGGCTTAAAAATTTCTGCTATATCTAGGCATAGAGAAAACCTTCTTTCAGATGGTTCATGCAAGTAACTAATTGTAGGATTTAATTGCGTCTTATAAATTTCACTAAGAACTCTTGTATAAATCATCGTATTCACATAAGAAATCAAAGAATTTATAGCATTATCTGGTGGATTCTTTACTCTTTTTTCAAAAGCAATATCTTGATTAATAATCATATTCCAAGCCTCATAATAATTTTTTCTAATATTTCCTTCGATTCCCATTAACTCTTGAACATTTTTGCATATAAAAATTTGCTTTCGTAAAAATTCAATTTCTTTTATTTGTGATTTTAACTCTTTCCCTCTATTTTGATAATATATCAAATTACGAAGTATATTATAAGAAGCCGCTTCAATAAAAGCTTGTGCAATTGATAATCTTTTCCTCTTATTGGTATAATACTCTACTTGCTTAATCAAAAGTTTGCCTGATACTAATTCCTCTTTTGGATAATACGTTCCTGTATAAAAACCATAATAATTAAAAAAATGAACACGTATACCATTCTTTCCTAAAAAATTAAGTAAGCTAGTATTAAAATCGAACTCTGTCATAACATAAATATCTTCTACTCTTTCTACTGGAATCGATTTTTTAGAATTATCCTTATAGACAATTTCTAATGTATTATCTTTTCTTTGAATTCTACCACTTTTGTATAAATAATAAGATTGCTTCATATCTTCCTCCTATATATAACATAAATCATAATAAGCACAACTTTTACATATTTTACTTTTTGTATATTCCGGTGGTTTCTCTTTTACGATAATTTCTTTAATATTCTTTATAACATTCTCTAAAATAATTTTATCTTCTTTTTCTAATATAATATTTCTAGTTTCTCTTAAAAGTGGGAAATCTATCTCTGCACAAATATTTTTTACACCTTTCTTCTCTAAATAATACATATAATATTTTACTTGCCAAATTCCTGCTTCCTCTATCGCTTTTGTCTTTTTCACCTCATGCAGTCTGGCTCCATCTTTTATAAAATCAATATTAATTGTATTATCTATCATGATAGACTTCTTTTCCCTTTGATAACTTGTCTCATCTAAAATCTTTCCCATAGAAACTAACTCGCTATTTTGCTCCATTTGTATCTTATTTACAAAATACCAAAGCTTTCTTTGACAAATAAAATAATAATAAATCATAACTCCTGTAACATCTACCATTTCTTTCTTAATTAAACCTTTCTTCTAAATCATATTCTTCATCTTTTCTTAAAATTAAACCTGTATCTGATTCATATTTTAAATCTATAATAAATATATCTTCTAAATAAGGATTTGTTATTAAATATTCACTTAATATCTTTTGTTGTTTTTTACTAATATTGGTTGTCAATTTATCTAATTCTCTTTTTATTTTACTTCTTTCTTTATACTCTGTTTCTTTTTCATATTGCTTAAATAAAGATAAATTCTCATCATATATTTTCTTAGGAATAACCGTAATGTTTTCTATATTTCTAAGCAATTTTTGTGCTTGCGTTTTATTAGTATCATAGTCTATAATATTGTTCAAAATATGCATACTATTTTCAAAGGTCTCTAAAAACTTTGTTCCGTCTAAACTTTGCTTAGAATATAATTCTTCTACTAATGTTACCTTTTCATTTTCTTCTATGAATCTTCCATTATATGCTTCTATAAGTTCCATACTTTTACTATAAATTTCCTTATCATACACATAACCTATGCCACTTATATCTTTAGAATAAATAAAAATATTTGCTTTATCGCCTTTATAACTTCTTTTTCTAAAGCACCTACCAAATCTTTGAAACAAACTATCCAAAGTAGACATTTCCGTAAATAAATAATCAAAATCAATATCTAGAGAAGCTTCTACTAATTGTGTCGTTATCCATATTCCATTTTTCTCTTTATCTTTTGAAAATTCTAATATTTCTCTTTCTTTTCTATTTCTGTCTCGTTTTATAAATCTGGAATGTAATAGATGTACATTTTCATATCCTTTTTCCTTTAACAAAAAGAATAATTCAATAGCTTTATTTATGGTATTAACAATTACTAATACCTTATGTTTATTTGCTTTTTCTCCAATATTATCTAAATCTTCTTTCATGCTTTTTTCTTGTATAGAAATTTTATGTCTTACCATATCTGATACAAATTTATTAAATCTAAAGTTTATTCCCATCTCTTCTAATTTATCCGTATAAATCTTAGGAAGTGTTGCGGTCATAATCATAAAATGTCCACCTATTTTATAAATCATCTCTAACCCTTTTAGAATAATAGCTACAATTTCTGGAGAATACGCCTGGATTTCATCAATAACTATTTTAGAATAACTTAGAGTAGCATACATTTTTTCATAACCTTTATATTTAAAAACAAAAGAAAATATTTGATCAATTGTACAGGCTGTAATTTTTTCAGCTAAATTTCTAGATTGTTCATAGCACTCCATAGAGTTTTTAAATTCTTCTTTTTCTTCCAAATAATCCAACGCACTAGAGTGTAATAACCCTATATGAGCATATCCTAGTTGAGTATAAATTCTATCAAAAATAGCATTAATACTAACTCGAATTGGTAAAGTAAAAAATGTTTTACTTCTCTTACTCCATAACAATGCTGCTTCTGTTTTTCCTATTCCAGTAGATCCTATCATTAATAAATTATCCTCTGTATGTGTCTTACTAAATTCTTGTATTTCTCTTAACTTTGGGAATTCTCTTTCTATTAACTCATTAATATTCTCTTTTGCACAATCTTCTACTTTTAATTGAGCAGAACTACTATGGTCTAAACGATGCAAAAAACCTTTTAATAAACAATATTCTATATAAAGCTCGTCTCCTTCATGAATTCTATCTGCTTTTCCTCTACCTATCTGTCTTAAATAAAATACATTTGGTTTCTTTTCTATCTCTATTTGTAGTTCCTTTTCTATCTTATCTATTTGTGGTAAGATATCCTCTTTAATAATTTGACTAACCACTACATTGTTTACTACTGGCTTTTCTCTCTCATGATGATAAAAAATAACTTGATAGACCAATCTTTGCTCTTCTTTGGTTAATCCTAATTTCTGTATTGGTATAAAAATTGGTGATAACTCTTCATGCTTTGCCATTTCGTAATTAAATCTCGTTTGAATTTTTTCTAGTCCTAACTTTTCTCTAATCTTATTTTGAAAAGGCGTATATACTTTTCCTATATCATGATAGGTACAAATAATCTTTAGAAGCCACCAGAATCTCTCTTCATCCATATTTTTTCCCTTTAAAATTTCTTTTCCATAGCTATTCTTTAGTACTTCTAGATTTTCTAACAATCTGTCTGTATGTTCTTTTATCGATTCTATTGGTTTTGATTTTGCATAATACATTATTTTTCTCCTCTTAAATATTTTTAGCCACACTTATGATAAGTGTGGCTCTTCTGGCAATAAAAATAAACAATCTCCGTCTTCATCTTGTAAGATTTCATCTACTCCCTGATTTCCATATTTTTCTACATACTTCACATTTGCTTTATTCCATCTTCTCAAATGATTTTGTAAAGTATAGGTTGTATTTAATCTATATAAGATACCTTTCACCTCATGCCTATAGGGTTCTGGAACATAAGCATTATATTGGTTAATCATTGCTGGCATTTTTTGAGGAACTGGAATAATCTTTACTTTATCTACTCTTACAATATCTTCATTTCTTCCTAGAGTAAAGCTTTCTTTTCCATTAATAATATTTTGATATAATGTATCTATTATTTCATCTTGAGCCTGTATATGTATTACTAAATTCACATGAAATAATTGATGAACATTTCTTGGCATGGCAGTAACTTGTTCTTTTCCTTTATACATTCGTAAATTCTGATAATTCGAAAAAATACTCTCATACTTACCTTGAATAGAAATATTCATAGGAAAATATTCACCAGACTTTGCTTGCAAAATTTTATGCAACATGCCTATAACCGTAGAATATGGAGACAAAGGATACGTTTCTGCCACTTCGAAAGCAAATGGTTTCTTATAACATGCTGTTCCTTGGAATAAACATAATATTAAATATT
>CATZDQ010000140.1 GCA_958417695.1 uncultured Clostridiaceae bacterium
GTTACTCAAACAAATTAGTCGACCTTGCTGTATATATGGCATCTGTAGACCATAAATAAATATAAAAACAAAGGCAAAGTTGGAAAAAGTTTTTTTCCAACTTTAAGCCCTGTAAAAAAGAAGGAGGAAAAGCTTATATGCAGAAGAAAACTGTAAAAGATATCGATGTAAAAGGCAAAAAAGTATTAGTAAGATGTGATTTTAATGTACCTTTAGAAAATGGCGTTATTACAGATAACAGAAGGATTGTAGGAGCACTTCCAACGATACAATATTTATTAGAACAAGATTGTAAAATTATTTTATGCTCTCACTTAGGTAGACCAAAGGGAGAAGTTAAAAAAGAATATTCTTTGCAACCCGTAGCACAAGAACTAAGTAGACTACTAAACAAAAATGTAATCTTAGCAGAAGATGTCACTGGACCTAGTGCACAAGAACTAACTAAAAATATGCAACCAGGAGAAATAGTCTTATTAGAAAATGTTAGATTTGACCCAAGAGAAGAAAAAAATGAAGATAGTTTGTCTAAAGAATTTGCTAACATGGCAGAAATCTATGTAAACGATGCTTTCGGAACTGCTCACAGAGCACATAGTTCTACAGCTGGTGTTGCACAATATTTACCAGCGGTATCTGGATTTTTAATTGAAAAAGAACTAAATTTCTTAGGCGCTAGTTTAGAAAATCCAAAAAGACCATTTGTAGCCATTTTAGGAGGAAAGAAAGTTTCTGATAAAATTGCAGTTATCGATAGTTTATTAGAAAAAGTAGATACTTTAATTATTGCAGGTGGTATGGCCTATACTTTCTTTAAATCTATGGGCTATAGTGTAGGAAATTCTATTTGTGAAATAGACAAAATCGACTTAGCTAAAAATGCTATGGAAAAAGCAAAAGTAAAAGGCGTAAAATTAATGCTTCCAGTAGATAATGTTATCTCTGACAACTTTGATTTTGAAAACTATGCAACACAACTAGATGTGCATGCACAACCAATCGATTCAGACCAAATTCCAGATGGATGGGAAGGATTAGATATTGGACCAAAAACCATAGCACTATTTTCAGAAGAACTACAAAAAGCAAAAACCATTCTTTGGAATGGACCAGTTGGATTTTCTGAGTATCCTAGTTTTGCAAATGGAACCGACTCTTTAGCAGAACTATTAGCATCTTTAGAAGATTGCACAACGATTATAGGCGGTGGAGATTCAGCAGCTGCTATGGAAAGAATTGGTATCTCTGATAAAATGACACATATCTCTACTGGGGGAGGTGCTTCTTTAGAATTTTTAGAGGGTAAAAAACTACCAGGAATAGAATGTTTACAAGATAAAGAATAAACAATAGGCATATTGGTTATTCAGAAAAGGAGAGTATGCATGAGGAGAAAAGTAATTGCAGGCAATTGGAAAATGAATATGCTTCCAAATGAAGCAATGGAATTTATTACAAGCCTTACAGATACTGCTAAGCAAAGTAAAAATGAAATTATACTATGTGTACCATATATAGACTTATTTTACAGTCTATTGACTGCACAGGATACACCTATAAAAATAGGTGCCCAAAATATGCATTTTAAAGATGCCGGTGCTTATACGGGTGAAGTTTCTGGAAAAATGTTAAAATCTATCCATGTAGAATATGTGATAATAGGACACTCCGAAAGAAGAAAATATTTCGCAGAAACAGATGAAACGGTTAATCAAAAGTTAAAAGCCGCTTTTGATAATGATTTAAAACCAATTCTTTGTGTAGGAGAAACGTTAGAACAAAGAGAAGCAGGAAAAGCAGAAGAAGTGGTAATTACGCAAATTGAAAAAGATTTAGAAGGTTTAACAAAAAATCAGGTAGAAAATACCATTATTGCCTATGAACCAATTTGGGCAATTGGAACTGGAAAAACAGCTACGCTAGAAGATGCTAACCAAGCAGTTAAACAAATTAGAAATCAAATACAACAAATGTATGGAGAAGAAACTGCACAAAATACTATCTTATTATATGGTGGCAGTGTTTCAGCAGAAAATGCAAAAACCTTATTATCTGCATCAGACATAGATGGAGCCTTAATTGGTGGTGCTAGTTTAAAAATAGAAGAATTTAAGAAAATAATAAAAGATAATGATTAGAAGGACGGTAGAAAAAAATGGATAAAAAATTAACGATGCTAATGATATTAGATGGATTTGGTGAAAATGCGAATGAAAATGCCAATGCAGTAAAATTAGCCAATACGCCTCATATAGATAAACTAATGAAAACATGTCCAACGACAGACATTCATACTAGCGGATTAGATGTAGGACTTCCAGAAGGTCAAATGGGAAATTCCGAAGTAGGACATACCAATATTGGAGCAGGAAGAATTGTCTATCAAGAATTAACACGTATCACAAAATCAATAGAAGATGGAGATTTTTTCAGTATACCAGAATTAGTAGGTGCTATTGAGAATTGTAAAAAGCATCATTCAAAATTACACATTATGGGACTACTATCAGATGGTGGTGTACACAGCCATATCCGTCACTTATTTGCTATTTTAGAGCTTGCTAAGAGAAAAGATTTTGAAGATGTGTATGTACATTGCTTTATGGACGGAAGAGATACGCCACCAGCATCAGGAGAAACTTATTTATCCGAATTAGAAGAAAAAATGAAAGAAAAAGGTGTTGGAAAAATTGCGTCTATTTCAGGTAGATTTTATAGCATGGATAGAGACAAAAGATGGCAAAGAGTACAAAAAGCATATGACGCTTTAGTAAATGGTATTGGAGAAAAAGCAACTTCTAGTACACTTGCTATTGAAAGTTCTTACCAAAAAGAAACCTTTGATGAATTTGTAGAACCAACGGTTATAATGAATGGAGAAAATCCAGTTGCAACAATAGGAGAGCATGACTCTGTTATTTTCTTTAATTTTAGACCAGATAGAGCAAGAGAAATTACCAGAACATTAGTAGACCCAGACTTTAAAGAATTTGAAGTAAAACCATTAGACTTATATTATGTTTGTATGACGAGTTATGATGAAACCATGCCAAATGTGCACATTGCCTTTAAAAAGGAAGAACTAAAAAATACATTTGGAGAATACATTTCCAAAAAAGGGTATACCCAATTAAGAATTGCAGAAACAGAAAAGTATGCCCATGTAACATTTTTCTTTAATGGTGGAGAAGAAAAACAATATCCAGGAGAAGATAGAATTTTAGTGCCATCACCAAAAGTAGAAACCTATGATTTACAGCCAGAAATGAGTGCACCAGAAGTAACACAAAAAGTAGTAGAAGCCATTGCAAGTAAAAAATATGATTGTATTATTTTAAACTTTGCAAATCCTGACATGGTAGGCCATACTGGAAATTTAGAAGCTGCTATTAAAGCAATTGAGACAATAGACGGTTGTGTAGCAAAAGTGGTAGAAGCAGTAGAAGCACAAAATGGTGTATTATTAATTACAGCAGACCATGGAAATGCAGAACAGATGATAGATTATAAAACAGGAGAGCCACATACGGCCCATACAACTAACCCCGTTCCTCTTATTTTAGTAGGAATGGAAAATGCTAAATTGAAAGAAGGTAGATTAGCAGATTTAGCACCAACGATGTTAGACTTAATGGGATTAGAAAAACCAGAAGAAATGACAGGAGAAAGCTTAATTGAAAAGTAATTGCCAAAAGGGACGTCCCTTTTTGGCAAGATGCATAAATAGGGGGAATGTTTATGCTAAACACAGCTAAAATACGAGAAATATATGCAAAAATACAAAGTCAACTGTTTTATATGATTCCTGAAAGATGGGACCAAATCTTGTTATATGCTTCTGTTATAGAACAGGTAAATCATCTGCAGACAGGAGAAATGTTTTTTTACTATTATCCGAAAGGATTATTAAAACGAAATCCCATTAATGTTTATGAGGTGCCTAGCAAATTTAATGTTAAGGAAGAGGCTTATTTACAGCTAGCAGACCATTTATATGATACAATTAAATTATTAAGAGAGGAATTTGAAAAAGCAAATGAGCGAGTATGGACGAATTTTACTTTGGTAATAGCAGATGGAAAATTCCATATAGAATATGCTTATGAAGATTTGATTGGTTCCAAATATTCTAGTTATGATAGGCATATTATTTGGAAGTGTAAGTATTTAGATTTTCCAATAGAAAGATTAAGTAAAAAGGACAGAAAAATGGTATGGGAGTACTTACAAGAAGAACGATTTAAAAATCCAGAAGTTCAAAGCATAACAGAAAGAATTTACCAAAAAAATATACATAATAGTATTTCTTATGATAAAAATGAAATACCACAAATTCAAAATGTGGAAACAGAACCTAGTATATCATTGGAGAAAAGAAAGGTATTAAATACACAAAGAGTAGATTCGTATGAACTGTATAAACAAAAACAAGCACCGGTTTATGGTCAATATAGAAAACAGAAAAAGGAAGATAAGTATGTTAAAGTAGACCAGAAAGTGGATGATAAATATTTAGCATATAAGAGAGAAAAAGAAAGACAAAAAGAAGAAATAGATGAAGAAGGACAGAAAAATCAAATTTTGAACTTTCTAAAAGAGGAGCATTGCAACAAAGGATGAAGTAGGATATAATAATAAAGTGCTGTAAGGCAGCATAAAATGAAATAAACAAAATCAAGCTTTGAAAGGAGAAATAGAAATGATTTATTCAAAAGAAGTAGAAGAAATGTGCAAAGTAGCAAAGGGCGTAGACCATGGAAGTGCACCTATTCCAGAAGAAGGAAAATGGGTACAATCTAAAGAAATAAAAGATATTTCTGGTTTAACACAT
>CATZDQ010000141.1 GCA_958417695.1 uncultured Clostridiaceae bacterium
GTAGATTGCCACAAAATAGCCAAGAATTACTTATTCCAGAACATATTAAAACGAATGCAGGTCTTTCTCTAAAAGTAGGGGATAGTATAACATTAGATATGCGGTAATCGCTATAAAGATAATTGCTTATTACATCAAAATGAAGCTTATGATACTTTAGAAGATATACAAGACAGGATTAGAAGAAGTGGGGAAGATGAACCACTAGTTTTAGAAACATTCCAAAAGGAGATACAGACAAGTTATACTATTGTAGGGATTATGGAGAGGTCAAATTTAGAACCTTACTCTGCACCAGGATATATGGCTTATACCAAATTAGAAATCACACCAGATATAACTAAAAAGACACAACTAGCATTGCTTTTTAAGAACCCCTCTCAAGTCTATTCTATTTATCAAGATATGCAAAATACATTAGAGAATACTTCTATCTTAGTTAATAATGAACTACTAAAATTCGAAGGTGTTATGAAACAAGATAGTACCAATATGACATTATATGCTATGGCAGGGGGCGTAATTGCTATTATTGTGTTTACTTCTATTTTTGTTATTCGTAATAGTTTTTCTATATCGATTTCTGAAAGGTTAAAACAATATGGCATGTTAGCTAGTATGGGGGCTACTTCTAAGCAGATTAAGAAGAATGTATTATTTGAGGCAGGAATTTTGGCAGCAATAGCTATCCCTCTAGGAGTTCTATTTGGAATTCTAGCCATTAGCATTACACTAATGGTAGTTAATCCACTATTACAATCTGCTCACTTGTTTGATTATTTTGATTTAACACTTTCTATTTCGTGGGAAGCTGTTGCTATTACAGTGGTTGTTTCAGTTATTACCATTTTACTTTCAGCATTATCACCTGCTAGGAAAGCTGCAAAGATATCACCAATGGAAGCTATTCGAGAAACGAATACTATCCATATTCGTCATCAGAAATTACGTACATGGAAAATAACCCAAAAACTTTTTGGTATAGAAGGAGAAATTGCTAGTAAAAATTTGAAAAGAAGCAGAAAAAAATATAGAACCACTATTTTTTCTATTTTTTTAAGTATTGTTTTGTTTATCTCTACAAGTTCTATTATTAGTTATGGCTTCAAACTTTCTCAGTTAGAGTATGAGAAAATGGAATATAATATTATGGCTAGGTTAACTGACAGTTCTCAAGATAGAACAGGACAGCTACAATACTTTAATCAAATAGCAAAACTAGATGGAGTAAAACAAGCCGCTATTTTAAAAGTAGCTTTTGCTAAGATACCAAGTACCTATTTATCATCACAATCAAGACAATATAATTACTATATAGAAGAACAAGAAGATAATACCGTTTATATTTCTCTTGTAGCTATAGGAAAAACAGCTTATCAAAACTATATTCAGGAGTTGGGTTTAGATACCCAAAAAGCAAAAACACAGGGCATTTTATTAGATAATCATATAGATATTGTTCCAGTAGGAGAACAAAGGAAAAGAGTAGAATATAGAGCATTAGATATTCAAACTTCTGAGAAACTTCCATGTCAAATAGACAAAGAAAAAGAAGGGGAGAGCATAAAAGAAGATATTACTATTTTGAAGATTACGGATAAGACTCCTATGTATATTCCTATGCAAGATGATATTGCTACAATCTTAATTTCTGACGAAATGATGGAACAGTATGATTATAAAATGGATGGTATTTATTTAGATACTATAGACCCTAATAAAGTAGAAGAGAATATAAAGAAAATAGATGAAAGCGAAAAGCCAATCATTTACAATTATATGACGCAACAAAACGAAAATAATAGTATGGTACTAATTATATCGATTTTCTTATATGGTTTTATTATAGTAATTTCTTTAATAGGAATTACCAACATTTTTAATACAATTACTACCAACATGATGCTTAGAAGTAAAGAGTTTGCTATTTTACGTTCTATAGGTATGAAAGATAAAGAATTTAAGAAGATGATTCGTTATGAAAGTATCTTATATGGCCTAAAAGCTTTATTATTTGGAATTCCAGTAGGCGTATTATTATCTTACCTTATTTACAATATTTTAGGTAATATTTATATGACCAATTATATATTCCCTATAAAAGAGATTCTTATTTGTACTATTTTTGTTTTCTGTATTATCTTTATGACTATGCATTATGCAATTAAAAAGGTAGAAAAGCAGAATATGATAGAAACAATTAGACAGGAAAATATATAAAACATATTTAAAGAAAAAAGAGGAAAACTAAAAAATTCTCTTTTTTCTTTTTTGAATGTGGAGGAAGGGGAGAAGAGACGGTTTTCTTACATTTCAGAAAATAAGAAATATAAAACATAGAGAAATATAAATTTAAAGTAAATTTATATTTCTAATTTTTCACAATTTATAACTAATGAATGATAGGTTGATAATAGTCATAATAGGTAACAAAATATTCCATGAAGTTCTCGTATAAAACTAGAATATATGTAGAATACGGTAATAGCATTTTAAAGTAAATAATGTTAAAATCTGAAGTACTGGCAAGGATGGGGAACAATATATGGCTATTATTTGTGCAATATAACATTGCACAAAATGAAACTTTTGTGCAAATAGAGGTGGAACCAAATATATAAATCTCCGATTAGAGTTCTAGCTAGTAGTTTCAATACATTCAGACTTTCTATGTCTTATTAATACTTCATTATTATATCTTTATTTGTTCTTATTATAAATCTTATACAAACATCCAATTATCAAGATTTAAAACTGTTTTAATTAAATCTATTTTTATGGCCATTTTATTTTTGGTTATACTAAATTATTCTAATTTTTCTAAAAATGCTCAAAGTGCCTATTCCTCTATATTTATGCTATTTCATAGACAACAAACTATATGTCTATTTTTTTAAAATGCCTTAAAATCGATTCTCGTGCGTCGATTTTTTAGCTATTTTACACATTTTATACAAATACTTAAAATTAAGCATTTTGCCAGAATTTTATTACAAAGATTAGAATGGATAAATTTACACATCAAAACAAAAACATATAACTTTATTGGATTACATATTAAAAAGCCTTAAATACGATTTTGATGCTTTATAATATGAAATTAATACTATGAATTAGTAATCTAAATTTATATCATTATTGTATAAGAAATTTTATAAATTTATAATATAAGTATTATTCACAAAATTATAACAAATGTTCGTTTTTAGAAATACACATATAAGAATAGATTTATAAAAAATTTTTGTGTTTTAGTTTTAAACTTCATAAAAGTTTTTTAATATTCAATCTTATTTGAAAAACTTATTTCGAATTTGTTAAATTGTTATTTTCTATGAAATATACTATTCCCCTATTCCCTACTAGTTTTATATGGTAATAATTATTTGAATATCCATTCAACCTTTCAATACTTTTATTGTTGTATTCTAATTTCTTTCTATTAAATTCCGTATTTATTCCTCCAGGATATATTCTAATAGTTCCTCAAATTCTGTATAAGTACTCTCAGAGTCCAAGTATCCTCCTTGTAAACGAAAAAGTTTATCTTACTTTTATATGTTCTAAATTGCTCTAAACCTAATATTACCTCCAATATTTGTATTAGCAATTAGTTGTACAAATATTATAAAATCAAAAATTTAAAATTAATCTCAAACAATTTTATATCTCTGATAATAATTTTATTAATCTAACATTCTTATATAACTTTTCTCTTCCAATATAGGATATTTTTGTATAAACTTCATAAAATAAACTTTCTAATAATTCTTTTGAATAGATTTTAGATAGTTTATTCCTAAATTCTTCTTTATAATTTTTCATTTCGTTTTGAATTTTTTCGATTAATTCTATTGTTTCTCTAGATGTAGTTTCAATACCTTTTAAAATATATAAAATCCAATCTTCAAAATTATTATTATCTCTAACTTCATTAAATAATTTGTAATATTCTTGTTTGGTTTTATGGATATACTTACTTAGATACAAAATTGGACTATCAATTAGTTTATTTAATACAAGATATAGAATATTTAATATTCTTCCCATTCTTCCATTTCCATCATAAAAAGGATGAATACTTTCAAATTGATAATGTATTAAACAAACTTTTATTAATGGATCTATATTATCTTCAGTGTCATTCATAAAATCTTCTAAATTTTTTAAATATTTTCTTATTTCCTTACTCCCCATAGCTTGATGGCTTAAGGTAAAACTTCATTATGAAACATTTAAAGGTTTCACCATCAGTTGCATTCCATGTATTGAATGAATATCGGATAATCAAACATGACTGCACTAGAAAAGCTAGCTGGTTGCCCACCAGCTAGCTTTATAGTTATGATATAACTTAACTATATGTTTAATCTTTTTCCTGCAAATGTAAAGAAACTCGCTTTTCCATTTTTGACCGCTGTATACGTTGGATAGTGTATTCTTCCAGCATTATCTTTAACAGCAGCATATAGGTTTAAATCCACCTTATCATATATAGATGGAAGTACCTCTATAACTTCAGTAGATTCTTCGTTAAAAACAATATGCAAAACACCTTTACGATCAGAACAAAATTTATCAATCCTAATTCTTAGCGGCATTATGTTACCAAAACTTTTATAAGTCAATAACTCAACTTTTTTCCCTCTGCCAACGTAAGCAGAATCTAAAACTTCATCCCCTTTATCAT
>CATZDQ010000142.1 GCA_958417695.1 uncultured Clostridiaceae bacterium
CCCCTTCGATGCTACGTCCTTCTTCTACTATACCTTCATGGTCTCCTGATTCTGCATTTACCTCTAGTTCATCTTGTTTTGTAATATAGGTAAAAGCTACAAGACCTTCTTCTAAGAATTCTAGTCGTTCAATCGCTCTTCTTCTTAGTTCAAAATTAGCTTTTGTCTTTGTGTTCATGACACGTTTATAAATATTAGAAACATTGACACCTCTTTTTAAAAGACCAGATGCAAATTCAAAAGTCTCTGGTGTGGTGTTTTGATATTGAAAACCACCTGTATCGGTAATAATACCAGTTAAAAGACAAGTACCAATTTCTTTATCGATTTCTACACCAAAATATTCTAATACAGTCAATAGTATTTGTGCACAAGCTGGAGAATCTGGGTTTATGTAGTTATAATCACCAAACATGGTATTCGTACTATGATGGTCAATCGTTACTTTTACTTTAGCGGTTTCAAAATAATTAGCAAATCCATTTAATAATTGTATGGTTGCACAATCTAATGCTATGGCTAAATCATAAGCTTCTTTATTTCCTTCTTTTATAATTTCATCTGCGCATGGTAAAAATTCAAAAGTTCTTGGTACCTCTGGTACAACTACATCTGCTTGCTTTCCCATTCTTTTTAATGCCATATATAAAGCTAGCACACTTCCAATGGCATCTCCATCTGGATTTTCATGTGTTAGAATTACAATTGATTTTGCTTTTTGAATTTCCTCTAATATATTATCTAAAGTCATTTTCTCTCCCTCTATTTTCTTGTATTTTTAGAAGAAAGAAAAGAAGTTTATTCTTCTTTTCCTTTTTCTTTCTTATCTTCTTGTTTTAATTCTTTAATGATGGAATCAATTTTAGCACCATATTCAAAAGAATCATCTTTTTCAAATACTAATTCTGGTGTAATTCTTAAATTGACTCTTTTTGCAATCAAACTTCTAATAAATCCAGCAGATTGTTTTAGTGCTTCAAATGTTTTTTCTTCATTTTTGGCATTTATAACACTAACATATACTTTCGCATATTTTAAATCTGGTGTAATCTTTACTTTCGTAACACTTATTAATCCTGTTGCATCTGGATTTTTCAATTCGAAAGAGATAATTTGACTAATCTCCTTTTTTAGTTCTTCATCAATACGATTTAATCTAGTTTCATTCTTTGGCATAATCTGCCTCCTTTTTCTTTACGTAAATTTATCTTTTTACTTCTTCCATAATATATACTTCAATGATGTCTCCTTCTTTTAAGTCATTGTAATTTTCAATTTGCATACCACATTCATAACCTTTAGCTACTTCTTTTACATCATCTTTAAATCTTTTTAAAGATGAAAGTTTGCCTTCATGGATAACAACATCTTCACGAATAACTCTAACGCCTGCATTTCTTTCAATCTTACCATCTAAGACATAGGCTCCTGCAATGGTTCCTACATTAGATACTTTAAAGGTTTGTCTTACTTCTACATTTCCAATTACTTTTTCTTCAAAGATTGGGTCTAACATACCTTTCATAGCTGCTTTTACATCATCTAATGCTTGATAGATAACAGAATATGGTTTAATCTCTACTTCTTCTTTTTCTGCTACTTGTTTTGCAATCACACCTGGTCTTACATTAAACGCTATAATAATGGCATTGGCTACTTTTGCTAGGTTAACATCTGATTCATTAACTGCTCCTGCAACTGCATGGATAACCCTTACCTTTACTTCCTCATTTGATAGCTTCTCTAAAGATTGTTTTAATGCTTCTGCAGAACCTTGTACGTCGGCTTTTACAATAATATTTAATTGTTTCAAATTGCCTTGTTCCATTTGACTAAATAAATTATCTAAAGTAACTGGTGTCATACTACCAATGGTCTTTTCTCTTGCTTGACGTTTTCTTCTTTCAATTAAATGTTTTGCCATTTTCTCATCTTTTACTTCATAGAAAACATCTCCTGATTCTGGTAATTGGGTTAATCCCATAATTTCTACTGGTGTAGATGGCCCTGCTTTCTTAACACGTTGTCCTTTATCATTTTTCATAGCTCTAATTCTACCAATAGCAGAACCTACTACAATAGTATCTCCTACGTCTAAAGTTCCTCTTTGTACTAACATAGAAGCAACTGGTCCTTTGGCTTTATCTAAACGTGCTTCAATGACAACACCTTTGGCTTGTTTATTAGGATTTGCTTTTAGTTCTAGTACATCTGCTTCTAATAATACCATTTCTAATAATTCGTCTATATGCATATGTTTTTTAGCAGAAATTGGTACATAAATAGTATCGCCACCCCATTCTTCTGGTACTAATTCATATTTCATTAATTCTTGTTTTACTTTATCAATATTAGCTTCTGGTAAGTCAATTTTATTAATGGCAACAATAATTGGAATTCCTGCTGCTTTTGCGTGATTAATCGCTTCAATCGTTTGTGGCATAACTCCATCATTAGCAGCTACTACTAAAATAGCAATATCTGTAATTTGGGCACCTCTAGCACGCATACTAGTAAATGCTTCATGTCCTGGAGTATCTAAGAACGTAATTTCTCTTCCATTAATATTAACTTTATAAGCACCAATATGTTGGGTAATTCCTCCTGCTTCTCCTTCTATTACGTTTGTACTTCTAATAGCATCTAATAGAGAGGTTTTACCATGGTCTACGTGACCCATAACTACCACTACTGGTGGTCTTTGTTCTAATTCTTCTGCTTTATCTTCAGACTCATCAAATAAAATATCTTCTTCTTTTACTTCTTCTTTTTTATTTGCTGTAACACCAAATTCTTGTGCTATCAAGAATGCTGTATCAAAGTCGACATCATTGTTAATAGTCGCCATGATGCCATATCCTAGTAGTTTTTTAATGACTTCTGCAGTTGTTTTCTTTAATTCTGCTGCTAAGTCTTTAACCGTAATCGTTTCTGGGATTGTAATTTCTGTTAATTTGAAGATTTTTTGTGTTCTATCCTCACTAATCTTACTTGCTTTCTTCTTGTTTCGTTTTCCACGTGCTGTTGTCAAATCATAATAGTCTAACATTCCACCTTCTTGGTCATCAAACATATTAGATAATCTATCGACTTGTTTTAAGTCTTTTAGTTTTTCACCATCGAATTCTTCTACAAACTTACCTGTTTTCTTTACTTTGGTTGTTTTCTTTGCTTTTTCTTCTAATCTTTCATTTTTTACTTTATCAATAGCTCTGGTACTAAAATCTCTTTGATTTTCTTTTTCTACAATATCGGTTGTGATAATGTCTTTAATGTTTTTGTCAATGCCTCTATCATCTAATGGTCTTCTTTCGCGATTATTAAAGTTACCATTTCTATTTTGATAACCATTGTTCTGATAACCGTTTTGATTATTGTTACGATTTTGGTAACCGTTGTTATTACCACGGTTCTGGTAGCCATTTCCTTGGGAATTGTTATTTCTATCTTGGTAATTATTATTTTGACCATTTCTATTTTGATAGCCATTATTGTTACGGTTTTGATAGTTATTATTACTATTTTGGTAATTGTTACGGTTCTGGTAGCCATTTTGATTATTGTTACGATTTTGGTAACCATTGTTATTACCACGGTTTTGGTAGCCATTTCCTTGGGAATTGTTATTTCTATCTTGGTAATTATTATTTTGACCATTTCTATTTTGATAGCCATTATTGTTACGGTTTTGATAATTATTATTACCATTTTGGTAATTACCTGCATGATTATTTCTATCTGTATAATTTGAATTTCTAGTTGTTGCCGTATTTGTTTCTTGTGGTCTGATAGGTTTTGTTACGACTTCTTCTTTTTCTACTACTTCTTCTACTTTTTCTTTTTGAATTGTCTCTACCATATTTTCTTGTTTTATACTAACGTCCTCTTTCTTTTCTGTTTTTACTTCTTCTACTTTTGGCTTTGGTTCTTCTTTTTTGCCAATACCAAATAATTCACTTACGGTCATTGGCTTCGTTGGTTTATTACGATATACAATATTGTAATCTGCATTTTTATTTCTCTCTACAAAACCAACTTGCTTATTCTTTTGCTCTTTTTGTTTTTTCTCTTCTTCTTTTACTTTCTCTTCTTCATCAGCAATAATCACTTCTCTTCTAATAATTACTGGTGTTGTTCCTTTCTTATCTTCTTTTGCTTTAGTTACCTTTGCTGCTCCCTTTGTTGTTTCTTTACTAATTTGTACTTGACTAGGTTTCTTAGAAAGTGCATCCTTAATGGTTTGTGCCTCTTTTTCATCCACACCACTTAAATGACTTTTTGCTTCGATGCCTAATTCATTTGCCTTAGCAATTACATCTTTACTGGCTAATCCCATTTCCTTTGCGATTTCATGTATTTTTATTTTACCCAATCATTTCACCCCCATTATTCATTATTTTAATTATCTCATTTGAAAAATGAATTTCTTTTATTCCTATAATAGCCTTGTTTTGCTGTCCTATCACTTTGCTAAGTTCTTCTATCGTTCCATAAATATAGAAAGGAACCTTTTGCTTTATAGCTATTTGTTCTAAATTCTTTTTTGTTCTATCTGCAGCATCTTGTGCTACAATGACTAGCTTTACTTGTTTTTTGCAGATAGCCTCTATGGTACTTTCTGTTCCAAAAACAACTTTCCCTGCT
>CATZDQ010000143.1 GCA_958417695.1 uncultured Clostridiaceae bacterium
CCTTTTCTCCCATCCTTTCACAAATTAGGGCAATAACACCAGGATTAAAATTAGCATGTGTGATTACATCTGCATAAAACTTATCTTCTATTATTTTTCTATGCTTGTCCGTTCCTAATAAATTATTTTGTTGCATATGGTTATAGAAAATACTACCTTTTTCTTCATAACTATAGTTTGTAACATCAATTAAATATTCATCCTTAATGCTGGTAGCATGATGGAACTTATAAAACAATTCTTTCGCATGATTATAAATATATGTTCTCGTTGTTAATATCAATTTTTTATCTGTCGCATTTTTAAAAATATTCACAATTTTATCTAATGTACTTTCTGCAATATTTTTTTCTAAATATTGTACATTAGAGCCTAAAAAGTCATCTAATAAACAAATTACTTTTCCATCCATTCCTACTACTTGTCTTTTTATCTCTACTAAATCATCTACATTTCCATAAAGGAAGATATAACCTTCTTTCATATAATCACTTACTAATTTTCTTGCAGTACTTGTTTTTCCTACCCATGGTTCTCCATGTAAAATAATAATATTTTGCTCTTCTAATTTTTCCTTTGCCTCTTTATATACTCTTGTTTCATAAAATACAGCATTTGATTTTTCTATTTCTAATGCCTCATATTTTGTATTATAATCATAACAAATTGTATTCTTTTTATATACTTCTATTTGTGGAATTGTTTTAATTTCTTCATATGTATGTAATGTTTTTATAAAGCTAATACAAATAGCATCTAATTCACCTGGTTTTAGTTCTTCTAGTCTAAATCTCTTTGTTTTTTGATTCTCTTTATTTTTTTCTAAAATGTCATCAATTGTTTTTAAATCAAATATTTTATAGTAGATTTTTGTGGTCCTATCTTCTTTAATTTCGACAACAAAATAAATGGCTCCTTTATGGTCTTTTTTATAGTTTTCAATATCTACTATTTCTATATCATAATAGGTTCCATTTTTTACATTTATTTTTGCATCTGTTCCTTTTACTTGCACAGGTATTCTTCCTACTAAGTCTGATTTCTTGGATGTATCATTTTTGTACAAGTATAAATCTCCATCCCAAACTGGTTCTTTATCTCTCTTTTTTAAACTTTCCTCTATATTATCAAATTGATTAATTTCATTGGTTAGCGCCGTTATTGCTATGTTCTCTTTTTTATTAGAATTCATAATTTCACCTTTTACTTTCGAATCCTATTTTAATATAGATTTAATATTATGTCAATGTTCCTAATTTAGTTGTGTATTTTCCTCTATCCTTTACATATATAATATACTTTTTATCATATTATTTGTAACTTCTTTTTAACTACTTACTGCTTCTGTATCTTGCAAATACTTAGCAAATAATTGTAACTTCTACACGTAGCTCCTTTTATCTTTAGAACCATAAAAAGTTATAAAATCATCCATCTCCTAATCAAATGTAAGCATAAAGAACACCCTTTATTTACTCTATTTTTATAAGAATAAATAAAAGGTGTTTATTTGTTTCGTTCTATTTTGTTTAGAATTGTAAAAAAATATTTATCACATAGAAATATAAATCAATACTTTTATATCCTCTGTGTATCTATTCTATATCTATCTTACGCACTTTTTAATTCTAGTCTTAATTTATCAGCAATCATTGCGATAAATTCACTATTTGTAGGTTTTCCTTTTGCAGCAGACACTGTATAACCAAAAATACTTTCAACAGTATCTGTTTGACCTCTTCCCCATGCCACTTCTATAGCATGGCGGATAGCTCTTTCTACTCTACTTGGGGTTGTATTATATTTTTCAGCTATTTCAGGATATAATTGCTTTGTTATTTGGTTAATTACATCGATATCATTTACTACCATCATAATTGCTTCTCTTAAATACTGGTATCCTTTTATATGGGCAGGCACACCAACTTCATGAATAACATTAGTTACTAATGCTTCCAAATTGCCTTCATCTTTTTTATTTTCTGGTGCAATTTCAATATATTGAGACTTTATTTCTCTACTAACATAACTTCCCTTTACGGAACCAGGCTGGTAAAACTTGAAATCTCTCATTCTCTTAATTAATAAATGAATATCGAAAGGTTTTACAACATAATATTCAGCACCTAAACTAATGGCTTTTTGTGTAATCTTATCTTGTCCTACTGCAGAAAGCATAATACACAATGGTACTTTTTCTAATTGTGCAGATTGCAACATTTCTAGTACACCTAGCCCATCTAAATGTGGCATAATAACGTCTAATAAAACCACATCTGGCTTTAGGTCTACAATCATTTTATAGGCCTCGTTTCCATCTTTTGCAATCCCTATAACCTCCATATCTTCTTCTTTTTCCAAATAACCATTTAGAGTCATTACGAACTCACTGTTATCGTCTGCAATTAACACCCTGATTTTTTCTCTCAACTTTGATTCCCCCTATAAAAATATTTGTAAATTATTTACAAACCGCATTATATTATTAAATATCCTATTTTGCAATACCTTTCTGGAAATTTTTTCAAGTTATGTCGTTTTTAGTTTATTTATCAATGTTTTTTCTTATATTTTTTTGTTTTAAAACCATATAATCTAAGATTTTAAAATCAAATTGACTACTATTTTCAAAAATCAGTGTTTTTTCTTTCTCATTTACTTCTATCTGCATGCTAATTTTATCATCATATGTAATATTTATGCAATTAATTCCATTTTTATTACAATAATAGTTGAAATTTTTATAATCTTCATAGGCTAACATCAATTGAATAACATATCCTGGCTCTTCTTTTACAAATTCCGCATTTTCTAAAGCCTGTTTTGTAGCATCTGAATAAGCCTTCACAAGACCACCTGTCCCTAACAAAATACCACCAAAATACCTAGTAACTATCACCAAAACATTCATTAGACCTTTCTTTTCTAAAATATGCAATATTGGTGCACCTGCCGTTCCAGTTGGTTCCCCATCATCTGAACTTCTTTGAATAGCAATCTTTTCATCGTTAACTATGTAGGCATAACAATGATGTCTTGCATCATAAAATCTCTTTTTTGTCTCTTCTATTATTCCCTCTGCCTCTTCCACACTTTGTACATAGTATGCCTCTGCTATAAACTTCGACTTTTTCTCTATAATCTGTGCAGAAACATTTTGCTTTATCGTTTGATACACAACTATCTCCTTATATCTTTTATTTCTTATATCTTACTAAATTTTAAAGAATAACGCAAGTTTCTATAAATTTCCTTTTACTTTTTTGAAAAAATGAATAGAAAAATGATTAAACCAGTTGACAACCTTCTTAAAATAAGTTAAAATAGTAAATGCATTGTGATGATGGTGGATGTAGCGTAGTTGGTTAACGCGTCAGTTTGTGGCACTGAAGACCGTGGGTTCGAGTCCCATCTTCCACCCCATATATATTGGGCTGTAGCCAAGCGGTAAGGCACATGACTTTGACTCATGCATGCGCTAGTTCGAATCTAGCCAGCCCAGCCAAAAAGAGTAGTTTTTAGACTACTCTTTATTTTTTAGACTAAAAAAACTAATCATTTCTAACTAACTTCCCAAAATCCCAATAATTTATTATCACTTTTACTTTATAGAACTTCTAAATATAATAATTTTATCTGTTCAATAAATACCTTCACTTCACTTATTTTCTTTTGATATGTATTTAATCTTTGTATATAAGTATCATAACTTTTCTTGTCTATTTCTTTACTAGTATACAAATCTTCAAAATAAGAAAAAGCCAAATAATAAGCTTCCATTTTTGTATTTACATCTTCAAATTCTATTTCTATACTTTCCTCATATATTTCTAACATTTCATCAAAATCATGTTCTCCATGATATTCATCTATTATTTTTACAATCTTAAATCCATCTTTCTTTAATTTAAGTAATCTAATCATTAGTATCTTAGCTGAAACACATTCTTCTCTTAAAACTTTATCTTTTTCATATACTACCATAAAAAAATCTTTCATCTTCTACCTACCACTCTACTTTATATAATTCTTGCTCCTTCACATTTAAGGCTTTAGCTATACGTACTAAAGTAGGTATTGTCGGCTGTTTCTCATTTCTTTCCAAATAACTTAAGAAAGCTTTTGAAATACCACTTCTCCTAGATAATTCTTCCAAGCTCATCTGTCTACTTTCTCTTACCTGTCTAATCAATAATTCCACTCTCAATTCCAATCACCATCTTTAGTATTACCAAGTTTATAACATTTATTCTGTTCACTATGGTGAATTGTCTAAAATTTGTTAAAATATTTTTTATGCAAAGATACAGCTATTAAAACCTGTCATTCTTTTGATTTTCTTCGTTTCATGTTTGCTCCTAGTTAATTTTTAGTTTATGCTTTGACCTTCTTTTTAATTATCCGCTATAGCGGATAATTATATTTTTCTAATATTTTCTTTCCTCTTTCTAAATAGTTTTGCCCCATTTCTCCTTGCCATATTTCTTCTTTTTTAGTATAATAACCTCTATGATGGAAAATATAGAAAGATATAAACACTTAAATACTTATTTAAAAAATAAATTTGGAGAACGCACCTTAAAAATCTGTATAGACGG
>CATZDQ010000144.1 GCA_958417695.1 uncultured Clostridiaceae bacterium
CCCATAATATGGTCTAATCCTCTAATTAAATTATGAATTTGTTTGGCTTCTTGCTTTTCCCAATCTATTTTTGCCATTTCCTTTTCCAACATAGGTGCCATTGTAAAATCTTCGCCTTGTTTTATACGTGGTGCTGTTTTATTTTCTATTTGCTCTAATGTCTGAATCAACAAGTTGGCTCCAATTATTGATAATCTATTCCATAATTCACCAGTTGTTTCTTCTTCTGCAATGGCTACCTCTTCTTTTAAAATAATGTCTCCTGTATCCATGCCAATATCCATATACATGGTCGTAACACCAGTTGTCTTTTCTCCATTTAGAACAGCCCATTGGATTGGTGCTGCTCCTCTATATTTTGGTAATAAAGAAGCATGTACATTTATACAACCGAATGTTGGAATATTTAAAATTTCTTCCGGCAAGATTTTTCCATAGGCAACTACACAGATAAAATCTGGTTTTAACTTTTCCATCTCTTCTATAAACTCACTATTTTTTCTAACCTTTAGGGGTTGATACACACTTAATCCTTTTTCCACAGCATATGTCTTTACAGCAGAGGCAATCATTTTCATTCCTCTACCTTTTGGTTTATCTGGGTTGGTAACTACTGCTACAATTTCATGTCCTGCTTCATACAATTTTTTCAAAGATTGTGCTGCAAAATCGGGTGTCCCCATAAAAATTACTCTTGCCATTTATCTTAATTCTCCTCACTATTTGGTTCTACATATTCCATTGTTCCTGGAATCATCTTATCTAAGTAAACAATTCCCTCCAAATGGTCTATTTCATGACTTAATGCTTGTGCTAACAATTCTTTTCCATGAATTTTTATCTTTTTTCCATTTTCATCTAACGCTTCTACTGTTACATCCGCTGGTCTAATCACTCTAACATATTTATTGGGAAAACTTAAGCAACCTTCTTCTACTTCTTGTTCCCCTTTTTGTTTAATTATAACTGGGTTTATTAGCTTCATAGGTCCTTTTCCATCATATAAATCAATAACCACTAGTCTTTTTAAAATTCCCACTTGTACGGCTGCTAATCCCACACCATTATACTTATGCAAAGTCTCTACCATATCGTCTAAAATTTCTTTTATTTTATCATCTATTACCTCTACTGGTCTTGCTTTTTTTCTTAGAATTTCGTCTCCTTCTTCTCTTATCATTCTAACTGCCATTTTTTACTTCCTTTCTCTTTACATTTTATAACATATTCGTTGGGTTAATATCTATACTTAATCTCATCTCTTCTTTTGTCTGTATAAGAACCTCTTCTTGCATATCTTGTAGCAACTGGTTCATGGACTCGTTATAAATACATTTAATAATCATACGCCAGCGATATTTATTTTTAATTTTGTCAATCGGTGCTGGTACTGGCTTATATAGTAGTATACCTATTTTTTCTTGAATTACTCTTCTTTTTAAATAGGCATGCATACGATTAATAAAATCTATCACTTTATTTTCTTCTTTTCCGTTTACTCCAATTACTATTATATCGCAAAAAGGTGGATATTTCAACTGTTTTCTAAGCATGATTTCAGTTTCATAAAATGGTTTATAATCTTGTTGTTTTGCATAGGCAATGGCTATATTGTCAGGGTCATAAGTTTGAATGTATACCTTTCCTGGCAAGGTTTCTCTTCCTGCTCTGCCTGCAACTTGCGTTAGAATTTGAAAGGTTCTTTCATTGGCTCTATAATCTTCTATATGTAAGCTCGTATCTGCAGCAATAACCCCTACTAATGTTACATTTGGAAAGTGATGTCCCTTTACTACCATTTGTGTTCCAATTAAAATGTCGATATTTTCCTCTTTAAAACGATTTAAAATATCTTCATGTGCATTTTTCTTCGTAACGGTATCCATATCCATACGTATAGTGGAAGCGTTTGGAAATATTTTTTGAATTTCTGCTTCTAATTTTTGTGTTCCTGTTCCAAAATATCGTATATGCTTGCTTTGACATACAGGGCAAATTTGCATAGGTTTTTCTTCATATCCACAGTAATGACATTTTAATTTATTTTGTTTTAAATGATAGGTTAAAGTGATATCACAGTTTTTACATTTCGCTGTATAGCCACAATCTCTACACATGATAAAAGTAGAATACCCCCTTCTATTTAAGAACAAAATAGTTTGATGGTGATTTTGTATATTTTCTTCTATGGCACTATACAGTTTTGTACTTAACATCGAACGATTTCCATTTGCTAATTCTTCTCTTAAGTCTACGATTTCTACTTCTGGTAATGGTGCATTATTGGCTCTTTTAGTTAATTCTAATAACTCTACTTCTCCTTTTTGTGCTCGATAGTAGGTTCCTATATCTGGTGTTGCACTGCCTAATACCAATGGGATTTGCTTCATATTGGCTAATTTTCTTGCAACTTCTTTAGCTTCATATCTAGGAGACATTTCTGATTTATAAGAGCTATCATGCTCTTCATCTATAATGATTAGTCTTAAATCTTGTACGGGCGCAAACAAGGCAGAACGTGCTCCTATTATAATTTTGGCTTTTCCTTCTTGAATACGATGCCAGGCATCATATCTTTCTCCTATGGATAATTTACTATGTAAAACGGCAATCTGTTCTTCCCCAAAACGGCTAATAAACCTATCTACCATTTGTGGTGTTAAAGAAATCTCTGGCACTAATAAAATACTACTGCCTCCTAGATGTAAGGCTTTTTCAATAGCTTGCATATAAATTTCTGTTTTACCAGAACCTGTAACACCAAAAATTAAAAATTCGGCTTGCATATGATCTTCTATCATTTCTTCTATCTCATCATATGCTTTTTGTTGTTCTGGTGTAAAGGTTAATTTCTCTTTTCTTTGTATAACTTTGTGCATAAAAGGATTACGCACTACCTGTTTTTCTTTAATAGCTACATATCCGTTTTTTTCTAGTGTTTTAATAACGGCTTTCGAAGTATCTGTAAATAAAGCAAGTTCTGTTATATCTGTCTCACCATTTTCTATTAAAAATCTTAAAAGACGTATTTGTTTTTCAGATTTTATGTTTCCACTTTCGATTTCAAATTCTATCTGTTCTATTTCTTTTTTTAAATCTACAAAATTAGAAGTTTTTTCTTTCATTCTATTTTCTATTATATTCGTAGTTGTTCCTGGTGGTAGCATAAGTTTAATGGCATCTGATAAATGGCAAAAATATCGTTTTGCAATCCATTTAGCTAGCATAACTTGTTCTTCTTCTAAAAAATTCCCCATTTCTACTTTTTCAATTGACTTTGTTTGAAAAGAAGAGGTTTCTTTTAACCCAATAACAAATCCTTCTTCTAATTGTTTTCTTCTTCCAAAAGGCACCAAAACACGACTTCCTATAGTCACTTGTTCTAACATTTGCTCTGGCACATTATAATCAAAAGTTCTATCTAAGTCTTTTGTATGACTATTTAGTATAATTTCTGCTATCATTTTGGTATCCTTTCTTTTCTTATTTGTATTAGTATATCAAAAAAACATTTTTTTCACAATAGAAAAGCAAGGACGTTTAGGGATTCTTATCAAAGATTCTCTAAACGTCCTTGGGTCACTCAACATACCAATATAAAACTGGCTGTTTAACTCTTAGTTTCAAACTGATATATATACGTCTCAATTCAGTGATGCTATTGATTTCATCTTCATGCCCATTCTCATCAATGTAATATATCAGTTCATAATCACTCAAGAGTTCTATTGCCTCTTCATACGAAACTGCAATCGCCTTTTCAGGGACCTGGAATTCTTTTATGAATAAATCTATTTGAAGAATTCCGTTTTCCCGCAGTCTTTTCAACTGCTCTAAATCAGAAATAGTTTTTAGTATCATAACTTCCCGACCATTCTGATTATAGACCCAGTCTCCCTTTTGAAGCTTCTTTTTGGCCTCATCATATGTAATTTTCATAACCACTCCTCCATTTGGCAGAGATTTTGTTACCGGTTACATAATGTATTATATTCTTTTTTTAGTCTTATGTCAATATTACTAAGTCTAATTTGGTAATTATTTACATATTCTTATAAGAAAGCTTTTCTAAGCATTAATATCTTCTCTTAATCTGTACGCTTTTAGATTAAATGAAGAGAGAGACTAGCAGTGTACACATCGCTATTCTCTCCCCTCTGTGGAACTTATTTAGCAAAATAGGCCTTGGGTCTTTCCCTCTTGGGTATTACTGTCATGCGTTCTGTTGAAGACGAATGCGCCCTTTTGTATTTGCTACACTTCGCTGCACAATCGTTGCACAAACATCCATTTTCCATGATAAATCCACTTCCATTGCAGTTCGCTTCGCTACCCATAGGGCATTCATACTTGTTACTAAACATAACGTTCCTCCTGTTTTCGCTCTTAGCGTTTTTAGTTATACTATACATTATAACACAATTACATAATATTTTCAACCTATCCTTTTCAATTTAATTATTTTGTCCAGCAATAACCATTTTATAGGTTTACAATAGATATGTCACACTAAATAAAAAAATATGAGAAATACCA
>CATZDQ010000145.1 GCA_958417695.1 uncultured Clostridiaceae bacterium
TTTTCTTTATAGATAGATACAGCACAAAACCATTCTCTTTGGTTCTTTTCACGCATACATCCTCTACTTCTATTTTTATAGTTGTACATTCTAATTGATGCATCAATTGTAACATATAGCTTTCATTTTCCTTATCTGTTGCAAATATGGTAAAATGGTATGGTAAATTATCCATTTGGCATTTGCTAGTATCATCCATTCCCAATGGTACCTTACACATTTTTTCTGGTATATCCTGAATTAGTGTTTGAATTTTATTAACCGTTTCATCATCTGGCATTGTTACTAAAGTGATTCTCTTCCCCATTTTTTCCCTCTTTATTTCTCTATAGAATTATGGTTAACCTAAATTGCTGAATATAAAAACAATTATCATGAGCAATATTGGAAGCCCAAACATAATCATAAGAATAAGCAGTGCTATGATACGTTTTTGCATCATTTTTCTTTTATAATCCGATTGCTGCGTTTCTTTTTCCTCTATTTTTTCCTCTTCTTCCTCTACAACGGTTCCTTGATAGTTATCTATAATTTCTTTTGCTCTTTCGTAATCTTGCTTATCTACATATATTTCTTTTGTATAAAAAGAAGTTCCCATATATAAACGCATATATTCTCCGCTTCCTTCATCCTTTTTTACACATGTAATTCCACTGTCTGTTAATAAATTAACTACCATTTGCCTTTCTACTTCATCTACTGTCCCAAAAATTTTTACTAAATTTTCCATCTATTTTTCCCTTCTTATAGATACCTGTATGCTTTATTAACTGCATAATAGATTGCGCCTATTGCTCCAGTATATAATCTATCTTCTGCTAAAACTATCTTTGCCCTCAAATGACTCGTATTGGTGGATACTTTTTAGTTCTTTCCTTTCCTAATCTCTTACCTGTTTGATTATAACATATAGCACAAATGTTCACAAGTATTTTATCTATTTTTCTATCCATCGAAAGAAGAGCTAGTACCTTTTCAAGTACTAGCTCTTCTTTTCATAAAATACGTTGTATTTTTTATCTTTCTATAATGGTATATTCACTTAAATCTGGTAATTCTACCTCTTCTGGTGTAACCGCTCCATAATAATAAGTATACTTCTTTATATATTTTGAATCATCGTTCTCGGCTGCTGATAACCATATCTCTTGTATTGGCTCATACGTTTCTTTATTAATAAATACCTCCACCATCTCGTCTCTTATTAAAACATAACACTCTATTCCATCTACTTCCTGTGTTTTTATAGAAACCTCGAAAGAAAGTAATATATTCCCCCAAATTCTAACCGCTGTACTTGAAAAAAATGCATTATTTACATGTTCCATTGTGCTAAAACTATATTGATTATTAAATTTACTAGCCGTTTTCGTTTTTCTATTTACAAAAAACACTGTATTTTGCTGACTATCTTCATACCTATCCTCTTGTCCTTCTTCTTTTATTACATTTTTGGTTCCATTATGATATAAAGTAGTTGTTCTATAAGGTGTAATAGTTCCGTTTTCTTCTTTAAAATCCGTAGATACCCTTATAAAATTATCACAATTTTCAATTTCATTTACTTTTTCTGCATAATGGATTAAAACTAAACTTTTCTTTGTGATAATACAACCTACGATTATCACAACTAAAATAGTCAATACTACAGTTGCTTTCATCAAATTTTTCTTTTGCTTTTGGGTAATTTGAAATTTAGATAGTTTCTTATTTTGTGTCTTTTGCATCTTTAAACTTTCATTTAATACCTTCACTTTATATTTATTAACAACAATCGTAGCAGTAACTAGTAATGCATATACAAATATATAAGATAAGAAATATCTTTTTACTGCCTCTATATAAGAAACAAGATACATCTGCGTCATAGCACCATATACCTTAAATAACATGCTTTCTATAAGAACCCATATAAATGTATAAATTGCATCGCATAAGATAAAGAATAAAATATATTTGGCTTTAGAATTTTCCTTTAGAGAAAGCAGTGAACCTATTAATGTTCCTAGTATACCAGATAGTATAAAAAACCAGACATGATATCCTGCTACATGTAGCATTCCATAGCCATAACTTTGATTTAGCTGATTGATAGATATTTTTTGTTCATTAAAAAAAGTTTCCTTTTGATGCATAGATATCTCTATATTTTCCTGTGTAATGCCTGAATTAAAAATAGTATAAACTATACTTAGAATTAAGTAAATAATGGCTATAGAAATCACGATATTTTTTAATGTTTTTTTCATCTTAATTCCCCCTTTCCTTTAAAAACTTAATCACACTTGAAATTCTCCTTTTGGATACCAATTGAGAAGTACCATCTAAAAATAAAACTATAATATTACCTATCTTTCCCAAATCAAAACTTTTAATATATTTTACATTGGCAATGCAGGAATTAGAAATGCGAATAAAATCATTTTTATTTAAACTTTCTTCTAATTCATACAATTTCTTTTTTATTTTAAAATCACCATTTTTGGTTTTACAATAATTACTTTGTTCTTTACTATAAAAATAATAAATATCTGTTATATTTAAAATGGTAATTGTATTTTCCTGCATTCCTATTAAGGTATCTATTTGGTTAGATATACTTTGTATATTTTCTATAATTTTATTTAACACACTGCAATTGCTTGCTGCATTTATGATGATTTCTACTTCTTCTTTATCCATATTATCTGATAAATTTGTATGAATATTTATTTTCATTTATCCCCCTCCTATCTTTATCATACTCCCTTTTTCTCTCCATTTCCAGAAAAAAAAGAAAAAGCAATATAAATGTATTACTTTTTCTTATAAATGTTATTATGCACTTTTATAATTTCACTATCCCTTTTCTTTTTATAAATCTTTATAATATACCATGTGCGTTTGTACTGCCTCCAAATTTTGTTCATTTAGTTCGAATACTCTAACCCCTTTTAAGTTATCATCTCCATAAGTATGATAACCCGCTGACCCATCTAAACATATTCGGATGCCACAATAAGAACCATCAAACGTATTTTCATGAGAATGTCCCGAAGCTATACAACCAATATCTCCTCTTTGTAAAACCGTAGCAAAAATCCCAGAATTGATGGCACTAAGTCCCAATTTTTCAATCGTACTTCCTGTTAAATTAGTCTCTACTGGATTATCTTTTATGATTTTACTTTCCCATGGTGCAATATGCATAATTAACATTCCCTTTATTTTTTGTTGATAATATGCTTCCAATTCTACAGAAGAGTTCCAATACCACATTAACTGTTCAAATCTTACTATGTCCCATTGACTAATTGGTTCTTCTTTGCTTTTCATTGTTGTGTCTTCTTTTAATCCCCTCTTTAATTTATCAATTTGATGATTAGTATCTAATCCCCAAATATGAAATACCGTTTTATCTGTTTTAGAAGATTTGATTGGTAATACAAAATTGGTTACCCCAGGAATGCCTGTTGTATGTTTAGAAATGCAAAATGGAAACGCTTCATATAGTTCTTGTATTTGCATATCTTCTATAGGTAAATCATGGTCATGATTACCAAAAACATGTATCCATGGAATTTTCCTTATTTCCATCGGTTTGGTAAAAATATTTAGATATTGCTGTAACTCTTCTTTAGTTTTTAAAATGGTTCCATCACAATTATCTCCACCTAATATAACTAAATCTGGTTTTTCTTTCTCTATAACACTATCTAAATTCTTTAAGGACCTATTGTCATATTGTAAACTTTCTTGCATATCAGAAAACATAAGCATTTTAAATTTTCCATTTTCGTGAAATTTAAGATTTTGTTTACTATATAAATTTTGTTTTAAGTTATTTGTATTTATCATTTTTTCTCTTCCTCATTTTTTATTTTAAACAAGCTTTACATTTTGTATTCTCTTAATTGTCTCGTAAATTTCTTTCCAACTATCTACTCTTGTCACCGTATCATCCTTTATTTGACTATTCATCCTCGTTGTCATTAAAATCGTTGGTATATTATTTTCCAAAAACTCTTTACAAGTATCATAGCTATCCTCTATCAATAAATCTATCTGCTTTTCTTTACTTACCTGTAACTTTTCTTTTGCATTTACAATTAACGCATCATACACAATACCATTTTCTTCTAAAAAGGCTTTTGTAATTTCCTCTGTATTACAATTCGGAATATAATCTAGTCTTGCTGTTATAAATATAATTTGGTGTCCTTCTCGTTTTAATTTTTGGATTGTCTCTTTTACACCTAATTTGATTTTACACTCTTGTAAAACATTTTTATAATATTTTTTAAAAAAATCTAATTTTTGCTCATCCGTCCAGCCATACAAAACTTTCAAATAATATCTATTTTGGATTAATCCCATATTTCCGTTAGTTCCTTTTTTTCCTAAAACCTCTACATCATATTTGTCTGCATATTTTATCATAGCATCTACCGTATCAGCAATAGTGTCATCAATATCTATTCCTATATTCATAACTATCTCCTTATAAATTTTTTGTTTTTTTATTTTAGAAATCCTTTTATAATTTCTTGTTCTGC
>CATZDQ010000146.1 GCA_958417695.1 uncultured Clostridiaceae bacterium
GCTATGCAAGCTTATAGTGAAAATGAGCTACCAGAGTATTATGGAAAAATGATAGTGTGGGTACTACTTTATCCAGATGCTACAATGCAAATTATAGATAGAGGAAAAGGAATTCCACAAGAAGAACTAGAGAAAATTAGAGAACCTTTTTATACCTTGAAAAAAGATAGAAATAGAGAATTTTCTGGTATGGGGCTGGGATTATCTCTATGTTTGAAAATTATAGAATTACACCATGGTAATTTACAAATACAAAGTGAAGTAGGAGAAGGCACCGGTATTACTTTTAGTTTAGGAGAGAAAATAGATGAAGACAAAGATTAAAAAAATAGTTGCCTTTTTAGGAATTTTGCTAGTGATTGTGCTGGTATATATTTTCTTTATTATCAATATTCGTAAGTGGATTCCCACTTATGAAAATAAAGTAGAGACTTTTGATAATCAAGAACAGATAGATAAAGAAGATATTACAAACACACATGTGGAAATTTATTGGAAGTTATTTGTAGGAAATGGAATGTCAGAAACACTAACGGATGAGCAAGAAAGGCAGCAACTAAGTAATACAGTCATACAGGCTATTCAAGCATATGCGGAAAAGGAAAACCTAAAAGGAGAAACACAATCCGATAGAAGAGTGACTAGTTTAAGAGAAAGAATTCCAAATTCTCACTATGGAAATATGGTTTCTTTATATTATAGAGAGACTAGAAAAGGCCGATATGAGTATAAGATTATCTATTCAGAAGATTTAAAAAATATTAGTTTAACGATGTATCAGTACTTACAAGGAAGCGATTATGCACAAAATTATATGGCTGTAGAAAAGGAAAAAGAAGAAGATAAAGAAAAAGAAGCAGAGAAGAAAGAACAAATGATTCAAACTGTGACTCAAGCAATTACAGAAATGAAAATACCATTAGATAAGCCATTTCAACCAGTGAGCATCTATTTACCGGAATATCAACTTCCGAATCTTTATTTAATAGAAGATGAGGAAAATCATTTGTCTATTTTGTTTGATGCCAATGACAAAAGAATTATGACTTTAACATTAGGCTTTGTAGGCATCGAAGAAGCTATAGAAGAACAAAATAAGTTATTTCAGGAAAATGAAGCTGCCTCCCAAGCAAGATAAATAAAACCACCACCTCCTAAAAAGGATATGGTGAAAAATAATGGAAAAATATAAAGAAGCGTATGAGAATTTTTTAAAAAATCATCCACTGTGCGATTTTCAACAATCAATTGCCTGGGGAAAGTTAAAAGTAGATTGGAAAAATGAACTCATTCTCATACATAATGATAAAGAGGAAATCGTTGCCTCTATGAGTGTTTTAATTCGAAAGATACCCATGTTTGGTAATTTAATGTATGTACCGAGAGGACCTGTGGGAGATATACAAGATAAGAATATCTTAGAACAGTTGACTTATCAGGTAAGAAAATTAGCCAAAACATATAAAGCTTTTGTCATTAAAATAGAACCAAATGTAGAAAAAAGTAATCAGGCATTTACGATAATGGCTAAAGATTTAGGTTATCACATTTATAGTGATGCTATGAATTTTAAGCAAGAGATACAAGCCAGGCATAATTTTCGTCTATTTATTAATCATAGGACAAAAGAAGAACTCTTTCAGTCTTTTAGTAGTAAGACAAGGTATAATATTCGATTGGCACAAAGAAAAGGTGTGCAAATTCAAAATTTTGGAGAAGAAGGATTAGATACTTTTTATACATTGCTAGAGGAAACTGGAAGAAGAGACGGTTTTCGTGTTCGAAAACAGGAATATTTTGAAAGATTATATCAGGTATTTCCAAAAGAGAATTTACAATTAAAAATAGCATATTATGAAGGTAAGCCTATTGCAGGCATTTTATTAATGTTATATGGTAAAAAGATGTGGTATTTATATGGGGCTAGTAGCAATTTATATAGAAATACGATGCCCAATTACTTATTACAATGGGAAGCAATTCAACTAGCTGCTGAAAAAGATTTTGACATTTATGATTTTCGTGGGGTATCCTTTCAAGAGAATGGAGAGGCAGATGGTTTGTTTCATTTTAAGAAGAGCTTTGGAACACAACTAGTAGAATTAATTGGTGAGATGTATATTCCTTTTAAGCCAATACGTTATAAATTATATCAATTAGCAGAAAAAATGTTTCGAAATTTACGTGATTTTGTTTATAAAAGAAAAATAAGAGCAGGGAAAGAGGGAAACAAAAACTTGCTTAATAAAAGGGCATATGCTATAATCAAAACATGAAAGTAAGATAAAAAAGGATTCTATACAACAAAGAATCCTTTTTTATATTTTTTACAAAAATGCTAGATAGATATCAAAAAGAAATATAAGTTTAAAAAGTATAAGTCAAAAAAAGAGAGGAGAATAAAATGCAAGATTGGCAATTAGAAGAAATTACTGAAGAAAAGAAAACAATTATTGAGAATTTGTTACAGTATTATTTTTATGAACTAAGTGTTTACTTTCCAAGAAACATTCAAGAAGATGGAAAGTATGGAAAATATACATATTTGGAAACTTATTTTAAAGATTCTTCTAGAAAGGCATACTTTATTAAAGTAAAGAATCAATATGCAGGATTTGTTTTTGTAAATGAATATACAGTGGTTGCAAAAGAAAATGAAACAAAGGCTATAGCAGAATTTTTTGTATTAAAACAGTATAGAGGAGAGAAATTAGGTACACAAGTAGCACTAAACTTATTTAAAGGTGAAGATAATTGGGAAGTAAAGGTACTTAATAAAAATAAAGAAGCAATGAATTTTTGGAAAAATGTTATTACAGAAAATTATACACAAGTAAAGGTAACTTCCCTACAAGATACAGAAGAAGATTGGACGGTTTATAATTTTAGTGGAAAAAATGTTATACAACAACCATATAAAAATGTAGAGAAGAAATAGATTATCTATAAAGGATTATAAAAGAAAAATGGAGAGAAAGTTAATGAAAGAATTAATAGAAAGTTTACAACAGAATAGAAAAGTAATAATTAAAGATAAAGAATATAAGGTAAAATCGAAAGTGTGGTATACTTTAGAAGAGGATAATACAGCATCTTATGTGAAGTGTCAATTGAACGATAATAAGATTTTAGTAATCATACCAGAGGATAAGCTTATATATGTAGGAAATATAATTCCAGATATGGTTTATGAAAGATTGGAGGAAAATAAGATAAAATATGAAGGTGAACTTTTTGATAAAACCGGGGAAGGGCATCAATTTATAGTACAGATAGTATTTGGAAATCAAGAGGAAGTAGAAGGAAAATGTATATTCGAAGATTATGAGTCAGAGCATCATATTATTAGTTTAGGATTGATAGATAATAAGGAAAGAGCAGATGTATATGCAGAAATAATAGATATATCAGAAATTCAGTTTTAAGTATAGCAATGCCATACGATATAGGAGAAGATAGATAATTATGGAAGAAATCATGTTTAAAAAGATAGAAGAAACAGATAGAAAGCAAGTACTTACTTTAATGAAAACGGTTATAGAAGGACTCGAAAGACCAGAATTTTATATGCAAGATACACCAGAAAGTTTAGAAAACATGTTTGAAGAAGATTTCGTATATAACTATGGCGCATATGAGAAGGAAAAACTAGTAGGAATGACACAGCTATATGTAGACCAGCAAGATTTAAAAAGTTATAAAGTGTTATTTGGACTAGAAAATGAATATGTCTGTGAATTAGGGACTGCTTTAGTTTTAAAAGCATATAGAAATCGAGGAATTTTGCAAAACTTAATTAATAGACAAATACAAGTAGCCAAAGAAAAGAAATTTACATATATGATAGCCACGGTTCATCCGGAAAATGTACCAAGTTATACAGCTTTGGGGAAATGTGGATTTTATTTAAAAGGGCATGCTATGATAGAAAATAAATATGATAGAAATTTATATGTTATAAAATTATAAAAAAATGAAAAAAGTACTTGACTCTCCCCTTAGAGGATGCCATAAACTAGATTTGTAAGGAAGTGATTTTGATGTATAGAATTGGAGAATTCTCAAAATTAGGAAAGGTAACGATTAAAACACTACGTTATTATGAAAAGGAGAAATTGCTAATCCCTTCTTTTGTCGACGAAGAAACGGGATATCGTTTTTATGAAACACAGCAATTACTACTTTTAAACAGAATTATCTCTCTAAGGCAAATCGGTTTATCAATTGAAAATATTAGACAGATTTTAGAAGGTGCCGATATGAAACAAATCTTGAGTTACCGAAAAGCAGAATTGGAATCAGAAATGTCTATTTCAAAAGATCAACTTTCTAGAATTGAATATTTATTAATCGAAGAGGAGGAAGATGAAAGAATGTATGAAGTAACAAGCAAAGAATTACCAAGTTATTATGTGTATTATAAGGAAGGTGTGATACCAGACTATAGTGCTATAACCCAGTTTATTTTAACATCTGCTGAGG
>CATZDQ010000147.1 GCA_958417695.1 uncultured Clostridiaceae bacterium
ATACTTTTGTCAGCATAATTGTTGCCGCTTCTGTCATACAATAAGCTGAAGAGTCTAACATTGGTTTAGTTCCTAGCCTAGAAGCAATGTTAATAATTCTTGGTGTTTCAGACTTTTTTAATAAAGGAATTGCTTTTTGAATAATTATAAATCTCCCTATTAAATTGACATCTATTTCTCTTCTAAAATCACTCAATTTAAAATCTTCTATGGAAGCCATCACATCGTAAGCTGCATTGTTTATTACATAATCCAATCTTTGAAATTTTTCATCTATTTTCTGATACATAACTTCCACTTGTTTTTCATCAGAAACATCTGCCTTTATATAACAAACCTGTTCACCATAGGGTTTAAATAGTGTTTTGGTCTCATTTGCCCATTCTTCATTTTTAGAATAATTTACAATTACCTTTGCACCTTCTTGTAATAATGCCTCTGCCATACCTCTTCCTATACCAGAAGTAGAACCTGTAATTAATGCCACTTTGTTTTTAAACGTCATATAAGCCTCCCTACTTTTTTCTCATCTTATCATAAAGTATTTTAATTATCAATTCTTTATGTTACATAATTCTCTATAATTTAGTTATTCCTACCACTAAAAAACATGCATTTTCCCTTTTTCCTGCTTAGATTTTAACTATATTCTAAAGAGATAAGAACGAAAAAATACCTTCTATGAGTAAAAAACGTTCAAGCATTTTTATCCCCTAAAAGGTATTTTCTATTAAGCTTCTCCAAAACTTCCTTTATTTTTTATAAAACATTTTAATAGTAATTCATTTATTCTTGCCCCTAAATTAACAGCTTCATTTTTATAGTATGATTCTTGTAATTTAAAATCTTGCATAAAAACAGACACTATATACCATCCATATTCTGTTTCTATTATACCACCATCATTATCGCAACGTTTGGGATAATTCTGTTCTGTACCAGATAATTCTCCACATTTGGAAGCGATTGACACTATCAGTCCATCTTCATTTTGACTTTTAAAAAAACTATCTGGCAAATACCTAGTTAACATCTCTGTCTCTTGTTGTTTTTTCAAAACTTCTAAAATTTGGTTGCAAACTTCTGAATTTATAAATTCTCCTTTTTGCAATTTCTTATAAGCCAGTCCATATTCCTTCGCTGTTGTTTTTCCTACTTGATTAGAAAGTGCAAAATCAATTTTATCCACTAATAGTTCTGTATTTTTTAATCCCAATTGTTGAATTGTATCATTTATATGCTCCCTTCCTAAATATTTAATTAACAAATTAGTTGCTACATTATCACTAATCATTATCATCAAATTTGCCCAATTTTTAGAAGTCATAGTTAATCCAAAATCTAAAAAACGAGTAATACCACTTCCTTGCTGTATAAAATCTTCTTCTTGATAGGTAATTCTATCTTCTTGACTTTTTATCCCTAAATATACTTGTCTATAATATTCCATTAAAATGAATAGCTTGATACAGCTTGCAGATTCTACTACCTTATTCTCATGAAATTGTATCTGATTTTTCTTTTCATCTTCTGCCCAGATACAGACTTCTCCATCAAAATTTCCTATTAGTTTTTGTATTTCTTCTTCCTCTTTCACTTATTTGTTTTCCTCTCTTTTTACTTCTTCTACTATATTTTTTTATCCAATTCCATATCCGTTCCTTGTTTTATGATTGCCTCTTTGCATAAGCTTTACCTAATAGTATCTCTTCAAAACCTAAATTCTGATATACAGTTTGCGTATAAAAACCTTCTTCTGTTTGTAAAGCAATATTCGTAATCCCTCTATTCCATAAATACTCTACTATCCAATTCATCATCTTCTTACAAATTCCTTTTCTCTGATATGCCTTCTTTGTCGTAATATTATATAATATCGCCTTTGTACCACTATATATTACAGTTGCTGTAGCTACTGGTTCTTCTCCTATCCTTGCCAAAAAATGAATTACCTTTGGAGCCACCTTTTTCTTAGAAGAAAAACTCCTCTCTAAGGCTACTATATAACTCGGACTTAGACTTTCATAAGGGTCATTTGGGTCATCGCCAGAAAATCCTTCCATTATAGCTTGTATATATTTTTCTTTTAATATTTCCCCTACTTCTTGTATCTGCACATTTTCCTGTATTCCACTAGTTTGTCTACTTAATTTTTTTCGATTTTGTAATACCATCCAAACATCTGTATATAAGTTTTCTAAATGGCTCTCCCTTATACTCTTTTCCAACTCTAAATTTTCTTGATTTGAAGTGATATAAACCGCTGGTCTTCTATTTAAATGCTTCATCTCTAATTCAATCTTTTTCCAAGTATCCCCAAAATCTGCATGCAAATTATTTAAATAGGCTATATTCCAATAACTATCTTCTATTATATCACTATAGAAAATCATATAATTTTGTTTTTGTATTTTATTTGTAAAATACAAAGTAGATGGACTACTAAAATGTAAATTTATCCATTCTTTTTGGGTTATTATTTCTTTTTTCATACGCCCTCCACATATTTTACTCATACTACTATAATTCTTTTTCTATTAACACACGTTTTGTTTTTACGAATTGTTCCTTATTTTTAATATCAATAGATGCACAAGGTAGTATTACTTTATATCCAAGCTGTTGTGCATCTATCGCACTTCTTAATTTTTTAATATTCTTAACATATATTATCTGTTCTTGATTTTCAATTGCCTGTAATATTCGCTGGTTTATTTTATTTAGTAAATCAGTATCATATTCTTCAAAATACCCCTTTTGAATATCCATTATCAGTAATGCTCTCACCTTGCCACCTCCTCTTGACACTTATTTTCATCTGCAAAATGAATTTTCTATTTATGACATATCTTTCTTTATTCTTATGATAATAGCATAAGATTAAGGAGTTATCAACAAATTTTAAAATAGATTATTCTTTTTATTTTCCCTATTATTTTCTATAACTTTTAGGATTTTAACATTATATATTCTTCTACCCTAAAATAAAATACTTGCCACTATTAACAAGTATTTTGCTTAATCTTTTTTCTATTAAAATAATGAAATTTGCTTTTCCTCTTCCTTTTTCTGATAGGCTTTAATAATATCCTCCATTTTATATAGCAAACCATATTGTTTGCAAGTCTCTTGAAAAATTTTTCTAATGTTATGATTAACTGGCGCACAAAAATACTGATTTCCATAAGTCTGTATATAACGTTGTTTTAATTCTGGAAAAAGCTTATCTAATTGTTCATAATAATATGCTCTTTGGTTCTCTCTTAATGTAACACCACCCATTGAAAAGACAAATTTAGCACCATGCTCATAAGAAAGTCTGATAATCTCTCTGATATTTGCTTCTGAATCTGTTATAAATGGTAAAATAGGTGATAGTAAAGTACCTACAAAAAGACCTTCATTTGCTAGCTTTCTCATTGCCTCTAACCTTTTAGAAGTTGGGCATACCTGTGGTTCTATCTTTTTACAAAGCCTATCTTCTGCTGTTGTGATAGTAAATTTTAAAATGACATCTGCCTGCTTTTGAATAGCCTTAAAAATTTCTATATCTCTTACAATCAAATTGCTCTTTGTCTCTATAGAAACGCCAAAGCCTTGTCTAGCAATTACTTCTAATGCTTGTTTTGTTAGTTGTTCTCTGCTTTCAAAAGGATTGTACGTATCTGACATAGCTCCAATACCAATGACCCCTTTTTTCCTTTTAGACAATAGTTCTTGCTTTAAAATGGCAATTGCCTCTTTCTTTCCTCGAACCATATCAAAATTTTCAATTTGATAACATTGGCTTCGACTATCACAATATATACATCCATGTGGGCATCCTTTATATAAATTCATATTATATTGAATACCAAACCAACTGTCTCCATACTTCACATTTTGTAAAATTGATTTTGCTTCTATCCACTCCATACTATTTCATTCCTAGCTTTCTATTTGATTTTCTTTTTATTTTTAATAAACGTTCTATCTCTTCTAAATAAGTTACATCTTCTAATTCTAATAATAACCACTTTCCGTCATAATAGGTAGGTGTTTGTTCATAAATTTGGACTACTTTTGGATGATACAGTGATTTATCCTGCTCAAAAATTTCTCTTTGTTCTTTTCCCAAAATCACCATAAAAGCTAAAACCTGTGGCTTGAAATAAAAAGCACAAAGTGTTTTTCCTCCTCTAGCAAATTTATACTCATATACCCATTTCTTTCCACCTGTATTCCATCTGGTATCCATTTCATACAAGCTATCTATCCTTTTACAAATCTTTTGAAATACCAATTGTTTTTCTTTTCCTACTAAATTTTCCAATTCTATGGTATCTGGTATCTTTTCTAACATACTTCTTTCCTCCTTACGGAAATACGAATTACTTTTTTTAAACTTTCTGTTTTAGTCTTT
>CATZDQ010000148.1 GCA_958417695.1 uncultured Clostridiaceae bacterium
CGAATTCCACAAAATTCGCAGCCTTTTTTGTTGTAAAAAATAGACGATAAAAGTTCAGTATAAAACCGAGCTTTTATCATCTATTTTTTATCTACTTTCTTCCATTTCATTTTGTTTTTCTACAGTTTTTCGAAAAGCTTCCGATTTCTTACAAGCACTGTCTAATAGTATTTTCTTGCTAGCTTCTATTTGTTCTTTTTCTTCTGTAGTAGGTTTGTTCGGTATATAATTTCCTTCCCATCCTAAAGTATCTCTTTTTTCTCTCATTCCTTCTAAACTGATATCTGCATCAGAAGACAACTCATTAGGATGTTCTGTGTTTAATAAAATATCACTACCATATCCTTCACTTTCATTGTATTCACTAGTATACACATACGCCGTTACCATATCTTCATTTCTTGTCATTTTCCAATTTTCTGGTTTTAGATAGTTAGTTTCTCTAGAGCCATCATATTTTATGGTTTCTTCTCTTCCAGTTGATTCTTTTTCTCTTTTCATTGCTATTCCTTGTTCATTATAAGTACTTTTATCTAAAACATCGATTACCAAGTTTAAAAGGCCTTCTTTTGTAGAAACTTTCCTTTGCGAATTTGTCCTTTCTGAATAACTTAACTGTCCATCATTTTCTAATGTTAATACTTGTGTTATCCTTTCTTCTCTATCTTTTTCTGTATTTTCATGCATATAGGTAAATTCTCCATTTGTTGTCACATGGTTTGCTAACCTATAGGCAACAGCTTCCATATTTTCTTTGTTTATTTTATCAATTCCCATATTTTCTACTGCATTCATTATAACTTCTTGTGCTTTTGGATTCTTCAACATCTCTGAAGCTAACCCTTTTTCTTGTAATATATGCATAATTGCTTCTTTTTTTCCTACTAATTCTGGATTCCATATTTCTGCTTGCTTTGTAAGTTCTTCCTTAAATTTCATTTCTGGTGTTATTTTTTCTTCCACTTTTTCTGTATCCTCCTCTATCATTTTTGCTGCTGGTAGCATGCGTCTTTTTTGAAATAATCCTGTTATTTTTTGTGCTAACTTTGTATGTTGAATTGCTTCTATTAGTTTCATTTTTTCCCCTTTCTACTTATTTTTTATTCTTTATTTTTATTTTATAATCTTGTTTATACAATTCCAAGAAAAGAAACAAATTTATTTATATAAAACTCAACATAATTTAAAGCTTTGTTTTTATTAATTACTGGTTTACTGTATTCATGTTTATTCTATTTTATGTTAATTGTACAATATAAAGTATATGATGCATTAATTGGCTTTTATAATAAACTTGCCAAAGAAGGAGGATTATAAGAATGCATTTTTGTAACTGTTCACTATATTTTACAAAGGAGATATTTTATGACCAAAGATGAATTACATGAACAAAGCAGACTGATTCGGAAAGCTGCCAATGAAGGACATACTTATACAGACATCATGTCCATGTTCCATCTTACGAAAGCACAAATTAAATATCGTTTAACCAGTCGTTATTCTGAAAAAATTGCCTCTGCAGTTATTCATAAGTTAGAGGAAAATAGTAGTCCAAAAACAAGTAATTCTAATAAAGCATGTCGCATAAGCATAACACATACTGTTGGTCCTGTTTTTGACGATTCTTATTTAGTCTTAGACACTTCTGCACTAAACTGCTGTCACTTCCAGCAAACCATTGACCGTTTTTCTCATATTATTTTGACTTTGGATGTTATTCAGGAGTTAGATAAGCTGAAAAAAGATACCACCATTTTTGGTATCAATGTGCGCTTTATCTTAAGTCAAAGTGCAAAAGATGTGGCAGGAAAGAAATACTTGGTTTTGGCTACTGAGAAATATAGCAACTATACAGATGATAACTTAATTCACTTCTGTAAAACTGCTAAGACCACGCTATATACTGGTGACCATGCCTTGGCTAACAAAGCAAAAGCTTTTCAGATTCCTTATATCTTGGCCAAAAGAGAGGTTACACCAAAAGAGGAAGAAAGCATCTCGGCTGCTGACGTAGCTGATTTAAAAAACAGTTTACAGTCCTTGTCTGGTAATACTACCATAGACAATGTGCAGTTAGAAGGTAAGTTTCTGATTTTAAATATTCCGGATACTTACAAGATTGCCTATGCGGTTTTAGACAAGCAGCAAAATGTAAAAAGGCCTTTTGCTAAGAATATGATTAAGTTGGCAATTGGTGATACCTTGTTAATTATTACGCATAAACTGCAAAACCAGCTCTGTATTTCTCAGTTTGACATTGTTAACCTGCAAAACACCAATCATGCTCATTTTGTTAGTGCTGTCAAAGTGGAAAACCAACAGGATATTAATAGATTGCCTTATCCTAGTTCTATCTTACGGGATATTCGAAATTTTGCTTTGGCAATACCTGGAAAAGATGGTTTAAAATATTATGAATAGTAACATTTCTAAATAGCATATCTAAAAACTCTGGGGTCTATGTGGTTCATAGGCCCTCCTTCTTCTTTCTTTTTCTATTTTTTTTGCTTGACTCTATAGTCAAGCATTGTTTTTTTTTCATTTATGTTATACAATAAGCATAATGTAAAATATAGGAAAAGGGGTTTTTATTTTGGAAGATAAAAGAAGAAAATTATATGATAGTGAAGAAATCCATGATTTTAGGCAATTGGTACAAAGATATGAACATCTTTATGCCGATAAACTTGCTTTCGAATATAAATTAGAGCCAAAGTCTACAGATTATATTAAAATTACGTATAGACAATTTGTAGAAGATATCAAAAATTTAGGAACGGCTTTATTAAGTTTAAATTTACGTCAAAAAAGAGTAGCCATTATTGCACCTAACCGTTATGAATGGTGTGTTAGCTATTTAGCCGTTACGACCTCTGACATGATTGTTGTTCCTCTAGATAAATCTTTGCCTGCTAATGAGATTGAAAGTCTAATTCAAAGAAGTGCTGTTGAAACCGTTATTTTTGATAAAGAATATTTAGATACTTTTCGTAAAATAAGAACTGAAAATAGTAGTCATTTAGTACATTATGTTTGTATGGATGAAGTTAATGATTCCGAAGTATTATCTTATGCAAATCTTTTAGCACAAGGAAAACAATTAAGACAAGAAGGTTCTACTGCTTATGATTCTGTTACCATTACACCAAATCAAATGTCTATTATGCTATTTACTTCTGGTACAACAGCTATTTCTAAAGCAGTTGCTTTATCACAAGCTAATATCTGTGCCGATATTTATGCCCTTTCTCAAATGGCTAAAGTTACAAAGGAAGATACTTTCTTATCCTTCTTACCATTGCATCATACTTTTGAGTCTAGTTGCACTTTTCTTTATGGAACTTATTGTGGTATTACAATTGCCTTTTGTGATGGTATTCGACATGTTGCTAACAATTTAAAAGAATATCATATTACTGGTTTTGTTTGTGTACCTCTTATGTTAGAAATTATGTATAAGAAAATTCAAAAAGCGATTGACCAACAAGGAAAGACAAATTTAGTAAAAGTAATGAGTTCCATTGCTAATTTCTTACTAAAGTTTGGTATTGACATTCGAAAAAAACTATTTAAACAGATACTAGACAATTTTGCACCTGACCTACGTTTACTAATTGCAGGTGGTGCACCTATGAGTAAAGAAGCTATTCAAGGATTTTTAAATTTAGGTATTAACTTATTACAAGGTTATGGGCTAACAGAAACTTCTCCTGTTCTTGCTGGCGAGAATGATAAATATAAAAGATTAGGTTCTGTAGGTTTTCCTCTACCTTCTATCGATATTGCTATTGATAATCCTAATGAAGAAGGTATTGGCGAAATCAAGGCAAAAGCACCTACCGTTATGCTTGGTTACTATGGAAATAAAGAGGCAACCGATGAAGTATTAAAAGATGGTTGGTTCTACACTGGCGATTTAGGTTATTTTGATAAAGACGGCTATCTTTTTGTAACTGGCAGAAAAAAGGATGTTATTGTTTTAAAAAATGGTAAAAATATTTACCCTGAGGAATTAGAAATTTTAGTAAATAAACTTCCTTATGTAGAAGAATCTCTTGTATATGGAAAACCAGACCCTAAAGATGATGATTTAACTTTATGTTGTAAAATTGTTTATAATGCAGATACGATGAAAGAATTGTTCCCTGACAAAAATACAGAAGATTACCATGATATTATTTGGCAAGCTATTCGTAATGAAGTTAATAAATCAATGCCTGCTTACAAGTATATTCGTGAAATCTTAGTAACCGATGAACCTTTAATCAAGACTACTACTCAAAAAGTAAAAAGACATGAAGAAATTAAGAAATTATTAGGAAATGAAAAATAGTCAATTTTCTGTCGACCTCCAATACTGTAAAAATCCTAGGGGGTCGAC
>CATZDQ010000149.1 GCA_958417695.1 uncultured Clostridiaceae bacterium
TCACCTCATCCAAAGGATTTTACAGATGATGTTATAGAGGCAATTCGTGATTGTGATAAGGTTTGTAAATTAGTACATTTACCTTTACAAGCAGGTAGTACAAAGGTTCTAAAAGAAATGAATCGAAAATATACCAAAGAGCAATATTTAGCATTAGCTAAGAAAATAAAAACAAGGATTCCAGAGATTACTTTTTCCACAGATATTATTGTGGGATTTCCAGGAGAAACGGAGGAAGACTTTGAAGACACATTAGATGTAGTAAAACAGGTACAATTTGAACAAGTTTTTATGTTTATCTATTCTAGAAGAGTGGGGACACCAGGAGATAAAATGGAAAATCAAGTTCCAGAAGCGGTAAAACATGAAAGATTTGATAGATTAAAAGCATTAGTGGATAGTCAGATTGGTAAGCATAATCAAAATTATTTAGGGACTGTACAAGAAGTCTTAGTAGAAGGGACTAGTAAAAATAATGAAGAGATGTTAACCGGTAGAACAGCCTCTAATAAAGTAGTGATATTTGAAGGAAAGAAAGAATTTATTGGTCAGATAGTGAAACTAAAAATCGTTTCTGACCATATGTGGTATTTAAAAGGAGAACTATAAATGCAGTCAGAAGCAATAAGACCAAAAATGATATATTTTTATGAAGAGCCAGAAAATGTGAAGAAAGAAACACAAAATCTAAAGGATTTTTTTGAACAATATTGTGAATATAAAAATAAAGGTTTGCAAGATCAAGATATTATGACTATCATGTATGTGAAAAAAGAAGTATTTGATAGAAATGTGAAATCTTATAAGATGGCTATAATAGAAGGTAGAGTAAAATTAAAAAAGAAAGACTTTAGCATTTATCCAGAAGAGGTAAAAGATGAAGTTTTATTTGGAAGGTTGAATCAAGCTAGAGAAAATAAAAAAAATGCGAGAATGACCAGAAAAGATTTTGATGCCGACCTAAAAGCTATAAAAGAATATTTTAGAACAAGAAATTTAACTGTAGATATGCAAGAAGCTAAAATTAGTCTAGAACAACTTTATGAGATGTTATATATTAGTATAAATATTTTAGAAAGAGTAAAAGAAAGTAATTTACAAAATAAGATACAGTATATAGATCAAATGATTGGAAGAGATAAAACCAATATATTAATAAAAAACAATCCTTATATATTATCTTCATCTATACAAAAGATAGAAGAAAGTTTATGTCTTGTAATAGACGAGGACTATTTGAATAAGTATATTCACTGTGCTGAGATTAGTTCACCAGAAAAATTATATGCATATTTACAATATGCAAAAGAAGAAGGCCTAAAACATACTAGCATTAAGAATATATATATGTATTTAAGAAAAAGAAATATTTTTATTGATGATTTAATGGAAAAGTATCCCTATCCAGAAAGGTATAAAAGAATAGGAGAAAAACCAGTCAAGGGAGAACCCTATGATAATGATGATTGGGCAAGATAAAGAAAAGGAGAATAAAATGACAGAAAAAGAAGAACAAGAATTTTCACCAATGATGCAGAACTATTTACAAACTAAAAAAGAATATGAAGACTGTATCTTATTTTATCGATTAGGTGACTTTTATGAAATGTTTTTTGATGATGCAATTACAGTTTCAAAAGAATTAGAATTAACTTTAACAGGAAAACTATGTGGGCAAGAAGAAAGAGCACCTATGTGTGGTATTCCCTTTCATGCAGCAGATACCTATATAGCAAGACTAATTGAAAAGGGTTATAAGGTAGCCATTTGTGAGCAATTAGAAGACCCAAAACAAGCCAAAGGGATTGTAAAAAGAGGGGTTATTAGAGTAGTTACGCCAGGTACTGTCATAGAAAGTAATCTGTTAGATGAAAAGAAGAATAATTATATTATGGCTATTTACAAAGCAGGTACTTATTTTGGGATTAGTGTATGTGATATATCTACAGGTGATTTTCGCTCTACACAAATTATAGAAAATCATAATTTCCCTAGATTATTAGATGAAATTTCTAGATATTCACCAGCAGAAATCGTTGTAAATCCTTTTATGTATGATAGTACAGAAGAGATAGATAATATTAAAGAACGATTTGAAGTATATATTTCTCGTATAGCAGATGTTCATTTCTCTAGTGATTGTAAGAGTTTAGCAAAGAAATATCATTTTGTAGATGAAAAGGGAAATATATTAGAAACAAAACAAGTAGAAGATAAGACCATAGCGATTTGTTCGATGAATGGTTTAATTACCTATTTAATAGATACACAGAAAACGCAATTAGACCATATTAATAAAATCATTGTTTATAGAACAACAAAGTATATGTCTTTAGATATCAATGCAAGAAGAAACTTAGAAATTACTGAAAAAATGAGGGACAAGTCTAAAAAAGGTACTTTATTATGGGTTTTAGATAGAACAGCCACTTCTATGGGTGGTCGTCTATTAAGAAGATGGTTAAATGACCCTTTGATTGATGTATTAGAAATTAACGAGCGTTTAGAAGCGGTAAAAGAATTAAAAGAAGATTTAATATTAAGAGGAGACATTGTCGATAATTTAAAACGAGTGTATGATATAGAAAGGTTAGCTGGAAAAATTGCTTATGGAAGTGCTACTGGTAGAGATTTGATTTCTTTACGAAATTCTGCTAAACAATTACCAGAAGTCAAAAAAATATTAGGACAAACCAAGACAAAACTATTACAACATTTATATGAGAATTTAGATATTTTAGAAGATATATATACCTTAATAGAAGCCTCTATTGTGGATGAACCACCAATGACCATTAAAGAGGGGGGCTTAATTAAATTAGGCTATAATGAAGAAATTGACCATCTAAAAAAGGCAACGACAGAAGGAAAGAATTGGATTATTGAATTAGAAGCAAAAGAAAGAGAAACTACAGGAATTAAAGGTCTAAAAGTAGGATTTAATAGAGTATTTGGTTATTTCATAGAAGTTACCAAATCTAATTTAGACCAAGTACCAGAAAGATATATTCGAAAACAAACTTTGGCAAATTGTGAAAGATATATTACAGAAGATTTAAAGAATTTAGAAAACCAAATTCTAGGAGCAGAAGAAAAAGTAATTAACTTAGAATACAATGCTTTTGTAGAAGTAAGAGAGAATATAGAAAGTAAGATTACAAGATTACAAACTTCAGCAGAAGTGATATCTATTTTAGATGTTTTGTGTTCTTTTGCACAAGTCGCAGAAGATATGAATTATGTCGAACCAATTGTAGATAATAGTGGTATGATAGATATTAAAGATGGACGTCATCCGGTTATAGAAAAAATGTTGCCTGCAGGTAGTTTTGTTCAAAACGATACGTATTTAGATGAACAAGAATCTAGATTATCCATTATTACAGGACCAAATATGGCAGGTAAATCTACCTATATGAGACAAGTAGCTTTAATCACTGTAATGGCACAATGCGGTAGTTTTGTACCAGCATCTTATGCAAAAATTGGTGTAGTGGATAAGGTATTTACAAGGGTAGGTGCCTCTGATGATTTGAGTATGGGACAAAGTACTTTTATGGTAGAAATGATGGAAGTAGCTACTATTTTAAAAGAAGCTACTAAAAATAGTTTAGTTATTTTAGATGAGATAGGAAGAGGAACGTCTACCTATGATGGTCTCTCTATTGCTTGGGCGGTAGCAGAATATATTGCAGATAAAGAAAAATGTGGTGCTAAGACTCTATTTGCAACGCATTATCATGAATTAACACAGTTAGAAAACAAATTAGAAGGGGTTAAGAATTATTCAATTGCTGTAAAAGAAAAAGGAGAAGATATTATCTTTTTAAGAAAAATTGTACCAGGCGGTACAGACGAAAGTTATGGTGTACATGTAGCAAGGTTAGCAGGTGTACCTCAAAATGTAACCAAAAGAGCCAATGAAATTTTACGTTCATTAGAAAGAAAAAATATTTTAAATGGAAAAGCAATTGAAAAAGAAGATAAAAAAGTAGCCGCTGGACAATTAGATTTATATAATTATAAATTAGCAGAAATTGCACAAGAAATTGATAAGGTAGATTTAAACCAGTTGACACCAATTGATGCTTTAAATACGCTTGTGAAAATAAAGGATAAAATGGGTAATAATTAAAAAAGATTATAAAAGGCAATATGTAGAATATTGTCTTTTATGATATGTTTTTGAAAAGGTATTTACAAACATGCGTTTTGTGTGCTATGATAGAAAGGTAGAAAGGAGGAAGAAGATTTGTTAGAGTTATATCATACAAAATTAGATTACCAAAGGTATTTACAAAATTATGATTCTAAGATAGCCATGTTACAAGGGCATAAGGAAACAAGACCCTTTCTTGGAATTGTTTTTTCTAC
>CATZDQ010000150.1 GCA_958417695.1 uncultured Clostridiaceae bacterium
AGACGTTATCTAGCATCTTTGCTCTATGGAGCCCGGACTTTCCTCGTACGCTGTCTTTCGACCATGCTATACGCGACTATTCAATTCACTTATATCCTTATTTTAATACTTCTTAAACAATAAGTCAAGTCCATCTGTGTCCCCTGTGGACAAAACTGTCCATTTGGACCTGGTCCACATGGACACTAAATATGAGAAATATTCTCCATTAAACACTTATACTTGATATAATAAACATCTTTATCTTTTAGGTTAATGGCTCCATTCATTTCATTTAATAGAACATATATTTTACTATATTGGGTTTGATTTTGTCTATTTTCATTTACTTTATTCATCAGATTCGAATAATAAGTTTGTGCTTGACTAATGGCTGTTTTCATATCCTCCCATCTGTCTTGTTCTACTAAAGCATAGGAACCTAATATATAGTATTTTGTATAGGCTAAATTCGTTTTATCACTGTCTTTACTATATTGTTCAATATATTTGGGTAAATAAGCATATAATTGTACTAACGATACAAGTGTTTGCTCTTTGTTTTCTTGCTTTATGACAGTTATGGTTTGGTCCATTAGTGTGCTAAAGTCTAAAATGTCTTGATTTTGAATTTGAGCACTGTGTAAATCTACTAATATGGAGGTCCAAGTAGAGTATAAAAGTTCTATAGTGTTTTTTAAGTCTGCCCAATCAATTTCTTTTTGGTCACCTGTTAATACGCCTACTTCTTTTAAACCATATTTGGTATAGCCTCCTTCTCCTTGTGAACTGCTCTGGCTTTGCTTAGAAGATGAACCTCCAGAGGAACTATCACTTTCTTGGTCAGAAGCAGACTTTCCTTCTTCAGAAGAACCTCCTTGTGAATTATCAGAGCCCTCTGAGTTACTAGAACTACCACTAGCACTTTTTTTATTGGATTCTTGATTTTGTTCTTCTGTGATAACATAGCCCATATATTGGATATGGTTTAATTGATTTAACATGCTTACTAATTTATCATCTAAATAACGTAGTTCTTCTTCTACTTTTTGTCCTACATCATTTTCTTCTTGTGCTGTACAACCTGATAAAGTTATTAATATACATATGAGTATACAAGATAAGGCAACTAATTTTATGCACTTATTTTTTATTTTTTTGTTTTCCATAACACACCTCATTTTTTATTAGTATTTGAAAAAAAGTTGGATTTTATTCCTAGTATAGATATAAAAATTTTTTTCATACTAATAGAAAAAGGAGAATGAATGATATGTATTATACTTCTGTACAGTTATATAGCAATAAAGCAGGTGAAATTTTTAAATTTTTAGACCGTTTTTATAATAGTAAAAAGGAAAATTTGGAAGAAGTTTTTCCGAATACCTTAGAATGGAAAAAAACGTATGAAAATCCAGTAGAATTGGCGGATATTGTTGGTTCTTTTATTGATAATCAAGAAGATTATGCATTAAATATGTGGATTTCTATGGATGAGAATTTCTTTATTAATGTAACTACGGATAATGCAGATGATATTATTCGCTACTTATATGAAAGATTTCCATATTAAAAGACATAGCTTTTTATATAAGTACTATGTCCTTTTTTTATTTTCTTTATTCGATTTTATACGAAAAAGGTTAATTACTCTTTAAAAGTGCTATGTTTAAAGGCATATTCTCAAGATTTTAATCCAATTTACTACCTATTTTACTACTTTTAATTTAAATTCGAATATTTTAAATTTAAATTAGATAATTAGCATGCAACTAACTATCTTCTGTTACAATTATATAACAAAGGACAGATAACTTAAACTAATTACCTGCCCCACTTATTGGAATTTAATCAGTTCTCCATAATTGGAATTTACCTGTTATTTCATTTACATCTTTGGTATCTCCATAAATAATTGCTCCTAAATATTCTAATCTATCGTTTTCTTTACCTTCAATAGATTCAATCAATTCTTCATCCGTCTTTGTATCTAACATATCTTTTGGATAATCTGCAACTAATAAATTCGGATTACTCTTCGCTGTATCTATTGCAGTTTTTAGCTTTCCTGCTTTTACTTTTGTTATTATAAAAGGGAATTTACTAATTCCTAAATGATTTATACCTGTTTTATCAGTAATATTAGGTTTTCCCATAATCTCACTATTAGAGTATTTACCAATACTAACTGCAAGATGACCTATAACATTAAGTGCAATAGATGGTTCAACATTACTTGCCACAATTCCAACAATTTTTTTATCTTCATAATTCATAATTTTCTCTCCCTTATCTAATTCAATTATTTTAAACAAAGGAGCTTAAACATTTTCCAGAACTTCTATTTTAGCCCATAATTCGCCTCCGTGCATGCTTCTAGAATATTTAACTACCATAGCGAACCCCTTTCTATATAAATGTATATCCACTTTCTTTTAATACTTTTATAGCTTTTTCTAATTTATCAGACTTTAGTAAAATATAATCTGTATTATATGTAGAAAGTGCAAATATACTTATTTCTGCTTGTGCAAGTATTGTACTAATTTTGGATAAAATGCCTATTAAACTAAAATCTAGTGTTCCTACTACTTTTATTGCTTTCCAATTATATTCTACTATATTACTTTGTATTTCAAAAGACTCGTCAACTACAATAGATAATTCTTCATTAGTCTTTGTTATAGAATACCACTCTTGATTAAATAATATATCAGGAATTCTAATATTATTAGATAACTTAATTACTTTTAGTTTATTTTCTAGTACTTCTAGGTTCATATTATCACCTCTTCTTTATAAATTACTATTTTTTAGTACTTACATTGTACCACAATTTATGAAATTTGCTACATTATAAGGGTAATACTAAGCTTATAGTTGTAGGGGCAATAGTGGCTTCCGCCACTTGCCCCTACAAAAGTACATTTATATACCCAATAAGAAAAGCAGAAGTGTCATTTAATTATCCCTAATTTCAAAGTCAATCGAGGAGATTATGTCATTCTTATGATATTAAGTTATTATACACACTGTACCTATCTATCAACACAAGAAGAAATTATAAAAAATTAAGTAAAATATATATCTATTTTTGTTTGATTATTCTACTATACTCTTTCTTTTTTACTTTTCCAACAAAATAGTAACTGGTCCATCATTAATAAGACTAACTTGCATATCGGCACCAAAGATACCATGTTGTACATAAATTTGTTCTTTTTCACATTTCTCAATAAAATATTCGTATAAAAGATTTGCTTGTTCTGGCTTTGCTGCATTTATGAAACTCGGCCTATTACCTTGTGTACAATCTGCATATAATGTAAATTGTGAGATGATTAGTAATTGTCCCTGCACATCTTTTAAAGCTAAATTCATTTTACCATTTTCGTCTTCAAAGACACGTAATTTGATGAGTTTTTGCACTAGATAGTCTACAGATTCTTTTGTATCTTCTGGCCCTACGCCTAATAGTACCAAATATCCTTTTTGGATAGCACCAACTGTTTTATTTTCTACAGCTACACTAGCTTCTTTTACTCTTTGTATTACTAATTTCATTTTTACTTTTACACTCCCTTTTTTCTTGCAAGTTCTAATATGGTTATATTAATTTTTTCTCGATTAAATAATCCTCTAAATATTTACCTTTTGATAATATAATCGTTTTATAATTATAATTAACTTTACTCCAGTTTTCTAAGTCATTAATAGCTCTATTTATAAACATTTCATTATTGCCTCTTTTTCTATATCTTGCTATTAATTCACATTTACTATCTATACTAGGTATAATAAATATAAAATCGATTTGTTCATCTTTTAATATATTGCGAACTTCTAAATCTGCAGGAACAAGCACAATATTATCTAATTTTATAATCTTTTTTAAAGCAGTTATATAATTCTGAGGATAATTTTTATTTCTTACTCTATTAGGAGTTGCTTTCATTTTTTCTTGTTCTTCCATATTTTTACAATAATTTTCATACTTAAATGGCCCAATATCAAAGTCAATTATATTAGCATATTTCTGAGACAAAAAAGTTTTTCCCAATCCAGCAAAAGCACAAATAACTATCGCCATACAATCCCCCTCTTATTTAGAGTATATAAAATATTTTCATAGTATATACTACTCCTCTTTTTTATCTCTTGTCATCAATCGATTAACAGCAACTTGTGGTTCTAAACCTTCATATAGCATTTCATAGACTGCATCTATGATAGGTACTTCCACTTGGTATTTTTTAGAAAGTGCATAAGCAACTTCTATATTATCTACACCTTCAATTACCATACCAATTTCTTTTCTAACATCTTCTAGTGCC
>CATZDQ010000151.1 GCA_958417695.1 uncultured Clostridiaceae bacterium
TCTAATGGTATTTTCTTCTGGTGGGCAACGATTTCTTGCATTGGGTTAGTTGTATCTATTATTTGGGGAAGTTATCTAATGGATTATGAAAAAACAAAGGAGTATCTCTATAGTAGGAAGAAATAATATTTTTTAAGGGTAACAAAGTAACTTTGTAGGCGTGGTGAATAAGAAGTATCATAATGATGCTTTTAAGAAAGGGAACAGGAAAGATAAATTTTCTGTTCTTTTTCTATGATAAGGATTATGTAAAAAGAAAAGCATGCAGAATAAAATATTAGAAAAATAAGAATTGTTATTTTACATAAGCTATGGTAGAATGACTATAGTAAAAAATGTGATAAGAGAAGTGAGGAAAAGTAGGATGAAAATCATAATAGAAGTAGGGTCTACTTGCACGAAGATAGATAAAGTAGAAAATGGTAAAATAGAGCATTTAGAGACAGTTACGATTTTATTTAAAAAACATTATTTAGAGAAAAAACAATTCAATAACCAAGATGTCCAAATATTAATTGAAAAGGTAAATCAAATGAAAAGAATGACTTCAGCTATTTATGTTTGCGGTACTAGTATTTTTAGAACTTTAGAGCCAAAAGAAAAGCAGATGTTCTTAGCAGAATTCCAAGAGAAGACAGGTGTCCCTTTTGAAATTATTTCCCAAGATAAAGAAAATGAATTAACTGTTATAGGGGCTACTAGGTATGTAAATCAAAAGGTTGCTGTATTTGTAGGTGGAGGTGGTTCTACAGAAATTGCGATATATGACAAAAAAATGATAGAGATGGCAAATTCACCAATAGGTGTAGTAGATGTCATCAATGTGTTTCCAGATTTGGTAGAAGATATAGCGACTTCTAAGTTAGAAGAAGTAAAAGCGTATGTAAAGGAAAGATTACAAATTCCTAAGCAGAAAGCAGATATTTTAATTTTAGCAGGTGGAGGTCATGAACACTTTGCTAGAAATTCTGGATTACAATATACAAAAAATACATTGTTTTCAGATGAGAGAGAACCTATCATGATGGATATAGAAACTAGAAAAAAAGATGCACTTAGATATTATCAAGAGATTTCTTTAGAGGAGATTAGAAGAAAAGTAAATGACCCAGACTGGTGGTATGCAACTAGAGCAATGGTAGCTTTTGTATTAGTGGTAGCAGAAGCAATGGATGCTAAATATATTGTACCAACAGATATTTCTATGGTACATGGACTTTTGGTATAAATATTAGAAATCAAATAAAATAATCGGTATGGAAAAGGAAGAAAATATATGATTAAAAATATAATTTTAGATATTGGTGGAGTATTAATAGAGTATAATGATGAGGCATATTTAGAGAAAATGGGTATTACACAAAAAGAGAGAAAAAGAAATATTCAGCAGGCTATTTTCCATAATCCAGCATGGAAGGCTTGTTTAAATGGAAAAATAACCACACAAACATTTCTAAAAGAAGTTGTGAAAGGTGCAAAGGAAGAAGAAGAGGTAATTTACAAATTGTTTAGTAAAGAAGCAATGCCGATGTTAATGCCTATAAAAGAAAAGATGAAAAAACAAGTGCAAATGTGGCAAAACGCAGGGCTCAAAGTTTATTTACTTTCTAATGTGATTATGGATACCTACTTGTATGAACGAGATGAGTTAAAATTATTAGAATTAGTGGATGGTGGTGTTTTTTCTTGTATAGAACAAGTAAGTAAACCAGAAAAAGAAATTTATCTTCGTTTATTAGAAAAATACCATTTGTTACCACAAGAATGTATCTTTGTAGATGACCAGCGTAAAAATTTAGTATCTGCTAAAGAGTTAAATATGAAAACGGTTGTTTTTGAAAATGAGGAGCAAGTAAAAAAACAAATAGAAAAGGAGATAGGAAAACATGAATAATTAATGTGAAGAAAAGTCAATTTTATGATAAAAATGAAAATATACAGGAATAGAAAGAAAAATAGGAGGAAAAAGATGGCAAGTACACAAGAATATGTCGCATATGTTATGGAACAATTAGCCCCATTAGGGCAAGTGGCTAATCGTAAGATGATGGGAGAATATGTACTGTATTATCAGGGAAAGGTATTTGGAGGTATTTATGATAATTGTGTTTTAATTAAGATAAATAGAGTAAGTGAGAAGATGCTACCAAATGGAACAAGACAAATTCCATATCCTGGTGCTAAGCCCATGTTTTTAATGGAAGAATTAGAAGATACAGAATTTTTAAAGAAACTGATTCCACAAATGTGTGAAGAAATAGAACTACCAAAAAGAAGAAAGGCTTGAGATGATGAAGAAATTAAATGTTATTATCGTATATGATTTAACAGGAGAAAAAATTCTTATGTGTGAAAGAAAAAAAGACCCATATAAAGGAAAGTTAAATTTAGTTGGCGGAAAATTAGAAGCAAATGAGACAGATACAGAGGCTGCTTATCGAGAATTAGAAGAAGAAACAGGTATTACGAAACAAGAGATTTCGTTAAAACAGGTTATGAATTTTCAATATATTTTATCAGATATAGAGTTGCAAGTTTTTGCTGGAAAGTTAAGAATAGAAAAGCAGGTACAAGAAGAATTAAATCCTCTTATATGGATTAACAAGAATGAAAACTTTTTTGATTTAGATAAATTTGCAGGAGAAGGTAATATTGGTCATATGTTACAACAAGTGGAATTATATAAAGAAGAAATTTTTTAAGTATTTAAAAATGTAAAAATAAAATTTTAAGTAAGTTAGAATTTAAAAAATCTAATTTACTTTTTATTTTTTCTAAAAATTAAGAATAAAAAATAAAGAAATAACTTATAATTTTAGAAAAAATAAGACATACTACTTACAGAAAAATAAATAGGAGGTAATTTTATGGAATTAACCATTACAGAATTAAGTCAGTTAAATGAATTAATTTTAAGTTGTACGAACACAATCACATGTATGTCTTTATTTAGAAAACAAGTGCAAGATGCAGAATTAAAATCTTTATTAGATGTACAGTTCCCACAACATGTTGAAGACTATAATAAAAAAGTAGAATTTGTGAAAGATTTAGAAAAGGCATCTGGTAAGTTGGGTGTACCAAATGCTAATCTTTCTATCTTCCAACCAAATGGAAGTGAGCAAACAGCAACTGTACCAGTGACTGTTAATACAAATGTAGAAATATTAAATGATAGAGAAATTGCAAATAGTTATTTATTAACTTTAAAAAGAGCAGGTAAGGAATATGCTGTAGCCTCTATGGAAGCTAGTAATCCAAAGTTAAGAGAATTTTTAAAAGATGCATATACCATGTGTTGTAATCATGCTTATGAAATATGGGAGTGGCTTGCTAAAAATAATTTCTATGCTTTAAATGTGGCAACTGGTGAACAAATTGGAAAGGTAGCTTCAATCTATAATCCGATTTCTTTATAATAGAATTTTAAATGAAAAAGTCTTTAAATAGGATGATTTACATTTAGCGTTTATGCAATAAAACAGATTAGATAATTCTAATCTGTTTTTTATGCAAACTTGTAAACAAATGAGTAGAAGAGAAATCTAAGAATAATATAATAAAAAAATTATAATAAATAGAAAGAAAAAAGAATCTATCCACTATGTTAATAATTGCTATTAAAATTTTCTTAATGCTCTTTCTTTTTTAGGAAATATATTATAAAATAAGACCAATTAAACCAAAATAGAAGAAATAAAAGAAGAAAGGAATCAAAAAAATATGAAATGTCCAAATTGCGGAAGTGAAAATATATCTAGTATTATCAATACGCAGACACATACCAAAGGCTTTGATGGAGGAGATGCTTGTTGTGGTTATTTGTTATTTGGATGGCCTGGTGTTTTATGTGGGCTATGTAATACAGGAGATACGACGACTAATACAAAGACCACGAATATATGTAATGATTGTGGTAGAAGGTTTTAAAAAATGATGCAGAAAAGTACGAAAATAAAAATATGGGCGTTTTTTATGCGTTTAGGAAACAGGTGTGGCTGTCATCAAAGAGAAGATAGAAGTTTTCATATAAGAGGATGGCAATTCCCAATTTGTAGTAGATGTATGGGTATTTTAACAGGGCAAATAATAGGCATTATGATGTATGTACTCAGTTTTCAAATACCATTTTGGTTAGATGCTTGCTTTT
>CATZDQ010000152.1 GCA_958417695.1 uncultured Clostridiaceae bacterium
ATATGCTTTGATAACACGTATACCTTGTAAATATTCTTCCATTCTGCTACTGGCACGTATTTTAGCCAGAATTTGAGTTTGCCCTAGTTTCTTTTGAATACTAGAAGTGAAAATAAGTATTAAAAAAGAAATAGGAAGGGATAAAAACATAGCAATAGACATCTGCCAATCTACGAACAATAAACCTAAAAAAGCAAAAATAGGCATGACCAGTGCACCAAGCAATTGAGGAAGATGGTGCGACATCCCTTGTTCTGTCATAGCAAAATCAGTTATTAACATGGAAGATAATTCTCCAGAATCTTTTTTATAAAGAAAACCTAATGACAACTTGCGTAAATGTTCGGCTAAAGCAATACGACCTTCTGCACTAATATTGTATGCTTCCCGGAAATTTGCATTATAGGATTTCTTTTCTCCAAAAATCATAAAAATTATGTATACAAACATTATCACAATCAGCCCCCATAATTTAGATATGTTTAGAGGAGTTCCAGTTCCATCAAAAGCTTTAAAAAGGGTATTTATAACTTCTATTGAAAGACAAAAGGGAACTATATTTATAAAGTTTGCAAGCATTGTATACCCCACAGGCTTGTATAAACGTTTGGTTTGTCCTATAGTAATATGTTTTATAGCCTTTGTAATCATATTATTTCATTTTTTTAGATTTAACTTCCAGTTATGTGCATTTATATAAGCATTCCACATATTTTTATATATGCCTGTAGTAACATGAAGTTCGTCATGTCTTCCTTTTTGAACTAAACATCCTTCCTTAAAAACAAGAATTTGATGAGCAGAGGTGATAGAAGACAATCTATGAGCTATGATAATAACAGTTTTACCTTTTATTAACTTTTGTAAGGCCTGTTGTATTTTATATTCATTTTCTGGGTCAGCAAAAGCTGTTGCTTCATCTAATACTAAAATAGGAGAATTTCGTAAAATAGCCCTAGCTATACAAATTCGTTGTGCCTCTCCTCCAGAAAGAAAAACGCCTCTCTCTCCGACAATCGTATCATATCCTTTAGGAAGACTTCGAATAAAATCATCACATTGGGCAGCTTGAGCAGCTTGTATAACATCCGATAAACTAGCTTGAGTATTTCCTGCTGTAATATTGGCATATATGGTATCATTGAAAAGAAACGTATCTTGGAATACAAAAGACACGATCTCCAATAATTGGGGTGAGGAAATATTTTTTATGTTTATTCCCCCTATTAAAATCTCTCCAGAGGAAACATCCCAAAAGCGAGGAATGAGATTGGCTATTGTTGACTTCCCTGACCCAGAAGGTCCAACCAGAGCTGTTACTTCACCTTGTCGAGCGATAAAAGAGATATCCTTCAGCGCTTCTGTCTTTGTCATATTTTCTCTATCTTCGTAAGCAAAACTTACATTTCTGAATTCAATATCATACGTCTGAGGTATTTGAGGAACAACTGGTTCACATAGTTTTTTTTCCTCAAATATTTTGTCTATACGTTTTACTCCTTCATTAATTTCTACAGTTCCTGAAGCTAAAAATGCGAGTTTATATACAGGGGAAGCTACTCCGGGCCCCATCACGATGAAAAAAAGATAAATTGCAGCTAATGAGATGTTTTTAGGATCAGAGGTCATTATTAATATTCCTACAGGAAGAATAAACGTGACTATTGAATTCAACAGAATAATAAATGCAATTATACCATTTTGATAGTTATTACAGCATTTTAAAGCAAATGTTTTATACGCTTCGATTTCGGCATTGAACTGCCGAAAAGAACGTATACTTTGTCCAAATATCTTTATAATTGGCATACCTCTCACATATTGAACAGCTGAAGCACTCATGCGTTCTTGGACATCAAAATAGATTTTCGTAAGTGCAGTAGCTCTTTTCCCTACAAAATTAGAAAATTGCATTCCTATACTTAAAAGTATGCATAATAGAGCGGTGAATGCCATCCAACCATTTAAAGAAAAAAAGATAATAAACATAAAAGTTATGGTTGCAAACACATTCACCAAATCGGGAATAGTGTGAGCTATAAAATGCTCTATTTTTTCGACATTTTGTTCCATGATTTTCTTTATACAACCGATAGATGTCGAATTTAAATATCCCAAAGACAACTGACCTATATGCTCTGAAAGTTTTATTTTTAACCCATATAAAATACGAAAGGCGGCTATGTGAGATAACATTAATCCCGCATACAAAAATAGTACACCCACAATCAAAGCAATAAAAGCAAGCCACCCCCAACTGATCATTAGCTCAGAATCTATCGTAGATAAATCAGAAGCATGAACAAGCAATTCCTTTAATATTTCATATATAGACCAAAATGGTATAAGTATACATAATGCACTTATAGCGGAAAATAACCCGGAGAAAAGCAATAAACTTTTTTTTTCTCCCGCAATTTCCAGTAACCTAGATAATCCTTCTTTTTTCTTCATTATTTATTTAAATATATATTGTCGTAGTTAGACAAATATTTGTCACAATAATTACCAAGTAAAAAATAGCAAACAGCCATAATTCCTGATTCATATAAGCTGGAGTTTTTTTAGCATATTCTTCATATTCTTTCTTGAAATGTATACATAATGAATATTTATTTTCTATATATACAATTACAAGATTAATACATATATAAATTATATATAAACATAATGTATGTATGGCTCCAAGCAGAAGAATAAAACTTAAATGACAAAATAGATCTCCCATTATCATCGGATTTCTCACTTTTTTATAGGGACCTTCCGTTATTAACTTTGAAGGATGCAAAAACCTATCTTTGGTTGCTTGCAGATTACAATTTACCACTTTAGTACCCCAAACAGACATAAAATATCCAATTAATGCAATAAGGATAATATTGTAAAGAACATTTTCCAACAGTATTACTTTTATGTCAAACAAAGAAAAAATGTTTAGTTTGAAGCGAGGTTGATTTAAGAAGGGCATAATATACCAAAGAATAGATATAAAAAAGCCCGAATAATACATTAATGTATATCTATTATTGCAAGATAAATCTAGTGTTTTAGACATATATTTACGATTCCCAACCTTAAATGCTATATAATAAGGAATCAACCAAAGAAATGAAATTATGGCCAAAATAATTTGGGTGGCCCAGCTAAAATAAATCATATTATTTTTGTATAATTTAAAAAATTACAAATAACCAACAATGCCATAAATAAAACTATAAATAATAGTTTTTGATCAAGGAGAACAGGGGTTTTCTTTCTATAAACTATAAGTTCTGATTTATAATATGGTTCTAAAGAATACTTAACCTGTATTTTTATCATAAAGAGATCTATAAATACATATATAGGGAATAAAATGCAAGTGTAGATTCCACCTGTTAATAACACCAAAGAAAAATGTCCTAATATATCCCCTATGATCATTGGATGTTGAACTCTTGCATATATTCCTTCTGTTAACAATTTACTTGGGGCATAAAATGCACTTTTAGTAGCTTCAATATTTTGAGAAACAGACTTTTTACCCCAAATGCCAAAGAAATATACAAACAACAGAAAAGAAACTGGAATATACAAAACATTAAAAAAAACAAATTCGCCATTTAACCAGTCATATATTCCATGCATCCTTGGTTGCTCTATAAAGGGTAATACATACCATATGAGTGCTGGATAAGTGCTCATAAAATATAACTTTTCCGGAAGCTTTGATTGTTTTTTTAATTGAGAATTATGTTTTTTGTAACCTAGTAGAAATGCGTAATAATAAACAATTAATCCACTTAATGAGATCAAACTAATTACTATGTGAATTATCAACTTTGTATTCATTGCTGTATTTTATTATTTTTATCTGTATTTAAATAAGTATTTTCTTCTATATCATTTTTCGAAGGCATTTTTACAGCTATAATTCCTGCAAAATTGTGCCATTTAATGAAAGTATCCATACATTGAAAACCGACATCAGATAGTAGACTCAAATTCTCTGTAAGACTCAATGGAATCAAAACGCCTCTCAAACTTTGAGCCTTTTTTATAACTTGTTGTTCATTCAAACCATTTTCTTGCTTAAAATCCCAATACAAGTCATTCCATATATCCTCAAACAGTGAATTTTCCGCCCTTATTTTCTCTAC
>CATZDQ010000153.1 GCA_958417695.1 uncultured Clostridiaceae bacterium
CTGCTTCAAATTTGGCTACCCATATTCCTGTTAATTCTTTATCCCATCCACCATTCCTATAATTTATTTTTGTTTCATCTGTAAAGGCTGGATGTACCGTGTATCCAACAGTAGTATCCACTAATTCCTCTTCACTTTTACAACGTTTTGCTGTTTGAATTTTACCGTTCTCATCATAATAATTATCCGTTGTTCCTATTAAAAATTTAATATCAAATGTCTGATTGTCATTTAGTTTATACGCATATCTGGGTATCCATACCCACATACTACCATCTTCTGTTTGGCTATTAGCCCATTTTTTAGCATCGTAATCATACCAATCGGATTCATTTACACTACTCTCTTTTACTTCCCCTTTACGGTCTTGCGTTGGGTCTGTAAATTTAATGGCTTTCATTCCAGTAGTTAATACTGGTTTGTTTACACCTTTTTCCATTATATATGTTTGTCCTAATGCTTCATCTATTTGTTGTTCTAAACTAGCTAATCCACCTAATTCCTCTTTTTGACTTTTATCGGTATCTTCTTTTGCTCTTTGTGCTTGGATAATAATACCGTTTTCACCAACTAATGTGTTAATAGATATACCTGCTAAAATGATTAATACAATGATTGTAATAATCAATGCAATTAAAGTTACACCTTTTTGTTTTGTTTTTCCTTTCATTTTCTTTTCTCCCTCTCTTTTTCTTATGTTTTCCATTTTCTTATTTTTCATACTTTTCTTTGCCAATTTTATATTACCTTTCGGTTAAAGTCAATATAAATCCTTGTTTACTTTTCCTTTATTATAGAATTTTTACTTTATTATTTTTAGATTTCTATTCTACTTATTTGTATACAGGTTTTCATAAAACTAAAAAAGCAAATTAGAAACTATAAAAGTTCTAATTTGCTTTCACATATATGCATATTCTAAAATTTTTTAACTAATTTGGCATTGTAAAATACTCATAATGATAATGATATGAAAATCCAAAGTGATCAAAATCTCCTATTTCATAATTACACTTTTCATTAGATTGTTGTTTTAAACTTCTTGACCCTATAACAATGTCCTCATCTGCCTGGCTAACTAGTTGTAAAAATTGTTGTAATCTGTTTTTCATTTCTGTTTTTCCAATATCATAAAAATCATCCGATTCTCCTGCTTCCCCGATTTCTACTCCCACCATAATATTTTTTCTATACTTTCGAGCTAATGCTTGTATAGTATCCGTTCCTCGAAGAGTTCCATCTGAAAAGACCTTTGTTTTTGAAGTATATGATAATCTTCCTGTACTTTTGTCATATTCTGTTTCACTTGGTAAACAAATATAGCGAAACAACTTCACTACATCATTTTTATAGGCCATTGTTGATATATAATCAGAATTTTTAATAGCAGCTTCAGCCAAACTTATGGTTTTCCCTTGGTAATTTACTAAATTAGCCGTATAGGACAATGGGCTAAAATCAAAAGACACCGTTATACCTTGTTGTGCTCCATATGCATGCGCTTTTTCTGTAAAAGCAACATAATTTATTTTACGACTACTATTTAATTCTATTTCACTGTTACTCCATTTCCAACTATCTAAACCTGTTAAATCCTGTGATGTATGAATTTCCACATCATAATGGATACCTCTTAACTTTTCATTATAAGCACAAGATGCATTATAATGCGCTACCATATCTATTTTTTCTTTCGTTGCCCTTTCTTGTTCTTTTGGAATAATATCTGTTGCATCACCTGTTAAATATTCTACCACAATTCCCTTTTCATAAGCATCACGAACAAATTCCTTAATACTATTTACTTGACTTTGTTCAAAACGTTTTTTTCCAAATGATACATAAACCTCTGTTATTTTCTCATCTTTTAAAAACTGTAACATTTCTTTTCTCTTTGTCGCATCATAAAAGTATTGGTAAATATCTGGTACTGTTGTTTTTGTCCAATACCAAGCACCCTGATTACGTTGCAAGTTTTCTGGGTTCACTGTTACAATTTTACCTTCTTTTTTATGATATAAATATACTTCTTTTGGATTTTCTTTTGGATATCCTAATTCTTGCATATTTATTTCGTAAAACAAATCTGTTGCTTCTAATTTTCTTCCTAATACTTGTTCAATTTTTTCTTGCTCTGGGCTACCAATTAATTGATATTGATATGGTGAATTCCATATAACGGTAGGAACCGTCTCTTGTAACTTTTCTTGCTCTAGCAATTTCAACTCAATTGCCTCTTTTAATTCTCCCTCTTTATGTTTCGTCTTTGAATCGATAGCTTGTGTAATAATACCATTTTCTCCAATTAATGTATTTATCGTTACCCCTGCTAGAATAATTAAAACAATAATCGTAATGACTAATGCAATTAAAGTAATACCCCTTTGTTTTATGCTTTCTTTCATCTTTTCTTTCTCCTTCTTTTTCTTCTGTTCTTTCTATTTCCTTTTTTTAGGATTTTTTCTTTATGAATTTTATATTATCTTTTTCTTAAAGTCAATATTCTTATCTGATTTACTATAAACTTTTTTCAAAATAAAAAGCCTCCAAAAAGAAAGCTTTTCTATTTATTTATAACCGTTTATTTTTTAAAGCCTATGATAATTCCTTTTGTAAATATCTTTGTAAAGCGTCCTCCCATTTTGGAACAAAAATACCCTGCTTAGCTAACTTCTCCTTAGAAAGCATAGAATTCTTTGGTCTCTTAGCCGGTCTAATAAACTCCTCAGAAGTAACTGGTTTAAGTTCACAAGAAATAGCTGCTAATGTAAAAATTTCTTTTGTGAAATCATACCAAGTTGTAAAACCTTCATTAGTAGCATGATAAATTCCATAAGGAATTTTCTTTTCTATAGCTTGGTAAATTATCTGTGCTAAATCTTCGCTATAAGTAGGACTACCATGTTGGTCTGCTACTACACTAATTTCTTCTTTTTCCGTTCCAAGTTTTAACATAGTTCTTACAAAATTATTACCATCTCCATATAGCCATGCTGTTCTAAAAATATAATAAGCAGAACAATTTTTTTGAACCGCTTCTTCCCCATGTAATTTAGTAACACCATAAACCGTAACTGGCCCCGTTTTATCCTCTTCTTGATAACTTTTATCTGTTTGTAAGTTTCCGTCAAACACGTAGTCTGTACTAATATGTACCAAAGTAGCCTTTCCCTTTTGAGCTGCCATTGCAAGATTTTTTGGTCCCTCTGCATTAATTTTTTCTGCAAGTTCATAACATTCTTCTGCCTTATCTACTGCGGTAAAAGCAGCGCAGTTAATGATATAATCTGGTTTTACTTTTTCTACAAAAGTAAGCACTGCCTCCAAATTTGTAATATCCAAATCTTCTACATCTGTACAAATTAATTCATCATCTTTAAATCTCTCTCTAACAGCCTTTGCTAGCATACCATTGGCACCCGTTATTAAAATTTTTCTCATATTCCGACTTCCCTTTCCTCTCTTGTTTTTTCTTCATAAGCATACCACGATTTTTTATAAAGTACAAGAACATTTTTCATATATTTTATCTACGTATTTTACAAAAAATAAAGAGATAGAAATAAACTATTCTCCAACCAATAGAGCCTAGAAATCTACCTCTTTATTTACTTGCTTTAAATCATTCTTTAATAAAATACTTTCATTCTCTTAAGACTATACCAGCCAACGTTCATATCGGTATTTCCAATAATACCATCTACTGTCCCCTTATCTGTATATTGCCACATAATATACTTACCATCATAATCGGAAGGTTTTGCCAAAGGGTCATCTTGAGTAGCTCCTGTATAATGCGCAAGCCAAATAGCATAATCCTCTAACTGATTTAAATCCAATTGGTCTTTTAACCAATATTTATTCGCATAAATCATCGGTTCATAACCGGCTTGTTTAATTGTCTCGCAAAAAGCTTTTACAATTTTCGTCCTTTGTGCTTTTGATAAACTATCGGCTCTACCTTGTTGATTAGGATGAGAAGACCATTCTGTATCAATAGCAATAGGATATGTAATTGGATAACCTGCTATTCTGGCTAATACAAAGTTTGCCTCTTCTATAGCCTCTTGCTCTGTAATAGCTTGTGTAAAGAAATACAAACCAACCTGTATGCCACTATTG
>CATZDQ010000154.1 GCA_958417695.1 uncultured Clostridiaceae bacterium
TTTATAGACTAAAAATAAAACTTCTACACCATATAAAGCCACCATACGATATAACGCTGGTTTCTGTGTGATGGTACTTACTCCGCTAATAAATAGTTCTACTAGAATGGGCAAACATAAAAATAACACCACTATGATTATTTTTTTATGTTTATCAGCCATGAACTTACCTACCTTTTTCATAAAAATCCCCTATCTAATCTTATTATAATTAATCGTTGGTATATCCGTATCTAAACGGTAATTGATATTAAAATATGGGTCTCCCTTTTGAATCATTCTTCTCCATCTTTTTACAAAAAGCTCATATTCTTTAGCAAATCTTTTCTGCTTTTCCTTTGTGTCATCTATTCCTCTTGACTTAGATTCATAATGGTATAATTCTACAAAAGGGTTATACACAATTAATAATTTTGCTTTTCTTACTTTTAAACAAAAATCCACATCATTAAAAGCTACGGCCAATTTTTCATCAAACCCCAATAGCTCTTGATAGGTTTGTTTCTTTATCATACAACAAGCTGCTGTAACAGCACTAACATCTTGCACATAATTAATTTGGTCTAAAGCACTAAAATCTGCTTCTTTTACTTCTCTATATTTATGACCAGCTAGACCTCTTACACCAATAGTAACTCCAGCATGCTGAATACTTCTATCTGAAAAATATAATTTTACACCACAAATACCAACATCCTCCCTTTGGGTATACATCAGCATTTGTTCTAGCCAGTCCTTTGTAATAACTTCAATATCATTATTTAATAATACCACATAGGTACCTTTTGCCTGTGAAACACCATAATTCACAATTTGTGAATAGTTAAAATGGTCCATTTGTAATTTTACAACACGAATACGACTATCTTGTTTTTGAATTTTTTCATAGTAAGCAAATGTTTCTGCTTGTTGACTATTATTTTCTACAATTACCACTTCATAATGTAGATATGTAGAACTAGCTATAGACGATATCGCCTTATCTAAATCCTCTATATGGTCCATATTGGGAATAATAATTGAAACCAGAGGTTCTTCCTTTAAACGATATTGAATTTTATATTGACCTTTAAACTTACCATTTTCTACTCTCTCATATGGTATTTGTTGCTTTATCAAGAATTCCTCTATTAAACGTATCTGTTCTTTGGTATCAATTACTTCTGCTAATTTATGGTAAAGAACGGTATCTATATGCATCATTTTATTAGTCTTAGCTAAAGCTCTTAAAATCAAATGGTAAATTGGCTCTATAGTACTAATCTCTTCTAAAATAGCCAAATTTGCTTTTAAAAATTTTGTTTTGACAACCACCATATTTCCAAAGTAGTTTTTAGAAAGGAGTGTATCATAAGCAAAATGTGGTTTTAATTCTGGATTTATTCTTTTTCCCTCTTGTAAAAAATCATTATCTGCATAAATTAAGTTACACTCATTGTATTCTAGAAACTGCTCTATTGCATATAAAGCAAATGGTAGTAATTGTATCTGCTTGCCTATAAAAACACAATAATCGGCATCTGTTTGCTTTACAAAAGCTTTATAATCTTGTGGCTTTACCACTTTTACTGTATAATTGGCATAGGTTTGTTCAGTTATGAATTCTTCTTGATAATTATCTTCTAGTACCAATAATGCAAACTTTGTATTTAAACAAGATTGATATTGTTTTTGTTTTTCTAAAGCCTTCTCATCTGGTTCATTTAATAAAATCCACTCAGCATAAGGGTCTAATACGGTCTTTTTATGTTTCATATAATTTTTAATTCTACGAATTTCCGTACCAATTCCATTTTGCACAATACTTTGCTTAAAATTTTTCGCTTTTGCCTTTAATTCACTCATACTTTGTAAAGTTACCTCACTTCTTATTTTTTTATACCCATTTTTACTAAAACATCTCTTAATTTTCTTTTTACTCTACGCAAGAATCGATAAGTTGAACCCCTTTCATCTATATGTATCACTGGTTGCAATCCTTTTGCTACTTCTATTGCCTCCTTGCTAGCTTCAAAAGGTGCCTTATTATAAACCGGTTCAATTGGCTGACGATTATCATATGGTGTATTTAACATATCTTCTACTGCTTTCAAGAACTGTTTGAATCCTCTTTCTAAAGGATAATCTTTCATATAGTTTATACCAAACTCTGACATCTTCTTCCTTTCTTCTCCGATGGTCTACTAAGTAAATAATCGCACTAGCTATAGCCTCTGGAGTTGTTCTAGCTAGTAATACACCACCATCTGGCATATCATAAATATTATTTTCCTTATACATTTCTACTACTGGAAGACCAGCAGCCATCATTTCAAAAGGAATTCTAGAAGGATTTGAAGCACTCATACATACCCCAACTTTACATCTATTATATAATTCATTACATTTTTCAATCGGTATAATATTTAAATTTTGACATTCAAAATCAAAAGTTGCCGGCATATTAGAACCATATAAATAAATCTGTATATCTGGTCTTAAAGTCTTTACAATGCGTAAAGCCTTTAGTCCAATATAGTCACATCTTCTAGATTTCTCTGGTTGATAAACAAAACAAATTGCATTTTCCTTTTCTACATTATCTAATTTTTTGTAAATATTTAAATCTGCACCAAAATCAAAATACTCCACTGGATTATTGTACTCGGCTAGCATTTTATGTGCCAACCACTTACCAATTGTCACTGGCATAAAACCATAACGATAAGAATTTTCTGTAATAATATACTGGTCACCCATTGGGAAAAACCATGGTTCAAAGTCTTGTATAAAATAGGCTTTATGACGTGCAGGCACACTTCTAACAAATTCAACAATTTGCCAACCAGTTGCAAAAACGATATCATAATCCTTACGCATACGAATGCCCACATAAACACCTGCATCACATGGTTCATAATATTCGTTAATCTTATCTTTTACCATTTGTGCCGTAGAAACATTATCATCTTCTACATAAATATCACATTCATAGCCAGCCCTAATTAAAGCATTCACATTCTGGATAATCGTTCTATGTCCGCCAGATCCTTTACCAGGATGTGGAATTACCCAAGCAATCCTTTTCTTCGCATTAGGGTCATAGTGTGCCTGTCTATAAGCATTTAAAACAGCCTCTGAAACCATCGGCATGATAAAACTCCTTCTTAACTCTTGCTTTTCTTGAATTTCCTTTGGAATCTCATATAAATGGCTAATCTCATCTTGTAACCTACAGATTTCCTGAAATTCAATATCTGCCTTTACGGTTGTACAAACCGACTTACTATGTTTTCTATAATAATTCAAAGGTTGGTTATTCCAAGAAATATTTCCATTTCTAAGAATATTGTAGTAGATATACCAATCACCAGCCACTTTAAATTCACCAGCTTTTTCAAAAATATCACTATAATCTTTTTTCTTCCACATGACACTAGAAACATTTAAAATCGTATTCGTAACACTTAAATGTTCAATAATTTCATCTTTTCCTTCTTTAATATAGCTATGGTTCCACTCCCCTGTACGACACATATCATAAAGGTCATCTGATTTTTCTCTAATGAGTAAATTATTTTCATCTATTCTAGCAGATTCGCAATAAGAAAGGACTACATTTTTATCTTCGAAGCCCTTTATGACTTCTTCTATAAAATTATTCTGGGCACTATCATCAGCCTCTGCAATCCAAATATAATCTCCCTTTGCCAAATCAAATCCCTTTTTCCATTGTTTAAATACACAACCACTATTCTTCTCATTTTTTACAAATTGTACAGGAATATCTGTAATGGTCTTTATCTTCTCTTCAATGACCTGTACACTATTATCTGTCGAACAATCATCCAAAATAATCAATTCAAAAATAGGATAAGTCTGCATCAAAATGGAGTCAATTCTTTCAATAATAAAATCTTGGTAATTATAATTTGGTATAATAACACTCACCTTTTTAGGATTCTCTATTGCTAATTTTGCTTTACGATTCTCATAAATATTTATCTTCTTACTCATTTTATCATCCTTCCTTATTACATCATTACTGTCCATTGGGACCAGGTACCTATGAACACTTTTGTCCATGGGGACAGAGCTTATTTTATG
>CATZDQ010000155.1 GCA_958417695.1 uncultured Clostridiaceae bacterium
AGGACATTCTTGTATTTCATCAAATATAATAAGCGTCTTTTCTGGAATAATTGCTTTTCCATATATAAATGCTAATTGTTCTAATATTCTTCTTGGATTTTTTGTATTTTCGAATAAATTATATAAATCCTTATCATGGTCAAAATTAAAATAAGCAACGCCTTCATAATTCTCTTCTCCAAATTGTTTTAATATATATGTTTTCCCCACTTGTCTTGCACCTTTTAGAATTAAAGGTTTTCTAAATTTGCTTTCTTTCCATTTTATTAATTCCTTTAATATAAACCTTTCCATCTAATCAACTCCTCTCATTAATATATTCTATTTATATGAATTATACCCCATTATCGCATTTTTGTAAACTTTTTTAATTAATTTATCACATTTTTGCAAGCATTTTTAATTATTTTATCACATTTTTGTAATATACTTGATTAAAAATCATTATCTTTCTATTTCTATCATTTTATGATTGCAGTTTATATCTTTGTTACCACTCCTATTTTTTAAGAAACATGCAAGATTTTAAAAAAATAGCTAAAAGATATTACTTATTTACTATATCTTTTAGCTATTTTCTTATTTATATATATACGTTTGTGGATTTATCTGTTTTCCATTCTTACGAATCTCAAAATGTAAATGGTTACCGGTTGAATTTCCCGTTGAGCCAACTGCTGCAATTTTATCCCCCGCACTTACCGTTTTTCCTTTTGTTACATATAATTTACTACAATGTCCATAATAGGTTTCAATGCCATTTCCATGTGAAATAATCACTAAATTACCATATCCACCCATCCAGCCTGCATACGTAACCGTACCAACTGCTGCTGCTTTTATCGCTGTTCCATTTGGTGCTGCAATATCTAGACCTTTATGTGTATGGTCTCTAATACTTTCATTAGCCCCAAATCTGGAAGTAATATGTCCACTAACTGGTTTTACAGAGAAATAAATTCCATCTAAAGTACAAGATTTAATTCTTTCTTGTTCTTCAATAACACTCTTTACTTCTACTTCTGCTACTTGAATAGCAGAGTCTACTTCTACAGTCTCTTGCATGGTTGCTACATCTTGTGTATAAATTTCATTTACTCGAATATCTACTTCTTCTATTTTTTCTGCATATTCTTCTTTAATTTGCCTAGTTGCCTCTTCTGCTTCTGCTTTTGTATTCACATATGTCTTATTTTCTCCGTTTAAGGCAATCGCATATACTTTATATGTCGTGACAGCTTGCTTTTGTATCTGTGTCAATATTTGTTCTTCATTGGTATCTTTTTGTCTACTAATCCATTCTAACTGATATTGTGGCAATTCTTCTACATCAACATAGGCCACACTTTCTTCCTCTGGATTGATTATCTCTTGGTCAATTAACTTTTCAAACGCTTCTTTATTAGATACATATCCTACTTCTTCACCAGAAATAGTTACTTTATAAGCTACTTTATATTTCATAATAACAATGGCAAGAATAATAATGAAAGCAACAATTATAATTCTTAACAGTCTTATCATATCTTTTGTGCAATTTCTTATTTTCTTTCCTAGAATATAAATTCACGCTCCTTTTCGTTTTGCACGACAATATTAATTATACTATATATTATAAGCATTTGCAAATAAGATATTCTAGTTTTCGCAAAAAATAGCAAAATTATGCATAATTAGCCTAATTATTTTCCATAAACTGCTAACTTTTCCTTATTTTTACTGCATTTTTCTTCCTTTTCTTCCATTTTTCGGCACTTGACAAAAAGAAAAGTGGTACTTTTTTTCCTGAAAAGTCCACTTTTGTTCCACCTCTTGGTGTATTTAAGATTCGATTAGTCCTTGTGCATATTTATATGCTAAAATTTTTCGAACAGATTCGTTAATTCTTTGTTCGGTTATCCTAGTGTCTTTAACCGCTGTGATAACAGCTTGTCTTTGCTTTTGAAAATCAGATGTTAATAATAAGTCATTTCCCGCTTCTACCGCTAAGATAGCAATATCGGAAACACTACCATACTCGCTTGCTGCATCCATAGCTAAATCATCTGTCATTATAAGCCCTGTAAAATGTAATTCTTCCCTTAATATTTGATGAACTTTTCTAGATAAAGAAGCTGGTGTGTTAGGGTCCATTGCTTTTACTATGTTATGACAAACTAATACGGTTTGTGCACCACTATCAATTCCTGCTTGAAAAGGAAGAAAATCTGAACTTCTAAAAGTCTCTAATCCTCGATTATCATAAGTAATGGCTGTATGGCTATCTTTGTTATTACCATAGCCAGGGAAGTGTTTTAAAGTACATGCCATCTGCTGGCTCTTCATTGCTTTTACCACAGTCTCCACATATTGTGCAGTTTGTGTTGCATTTTGGCCAAAGCTTCTTGCATAAATAAAGTCTAATGAACTAGTAGAAACATCTGCCACTGGAGCCAAATTCAAATTAATTCCTAGGTTTAACAATACTTTTGACTTTTGGGTAGCATCTTCTTTTATTTTCTCTAAGCCACCTTGTTTATATAATGCTTGTGGTGATAAATACTCTCTAGGAACTAAATTTTCATTGCGACTCACTCTAATAACCGTGCCACCTTCTTCATCCACTCCAATTATCATTGGTATTTTGCTTGCTTTTTGATAAGACTGTATTTGGGTTATCACTTGATTTTTTGTTTTTCCTTCAAAATCTCTTCCAAATAAAATATAGCCACCTGGTTGATAAGTCTTTACTTGAGACACTTGATTTTTAGTAGGGCATCTAGCAATAAACATCTGACTAACCTTTTCTTCTAAAGTCATCGTTTGCATTTTGTTTTCTGCCTTCGCATAATACTCCTCAAATAATTCATTAGCCTCCTGAGGCTGCGCGCTAGTTTCCTCTATGTTTTGTCCATTTACCTGCTCATTTGTGCTAACTATATTTACTATATGATTTTGAATTGCATTTGTTACTTCATTTTGCTCGTTATTTCTTCCTAATAAATACACACTGCCTATTACCACTATCACTGCTAATAGACAAATCGCTATTTTTAACCCGGTATCTGTATAATTCTTTTGTTTTTTCATGGTTTCCACACCCCTTTATCTTTTGATTTTACTATACTATCCAAAAAATAGCAAATAAAAAACAGATTTTTCTTTGTTCTTATTTGCTACTTCTTTTACTATAAATGAAAAGTTCTTTTTAATGCTTCCATCATTTCCTTCCAACACAGTGCACAAGTTAAAATTAAATTGGCTATAGAAATGCCCACTGCAATGATACCCATGGTTTTATTTACAACTAAATGACTGGAAATAAAAAGAATGGGCGTTAGACTGAAGATAGCCAGTATCAATTCATATACCACATAGCGGATATATTTTTTATAACTCGTGATCGTCACAATAGCCATAATGGAATTGGCAGCTATAATCACAATGGGAATAGCCATTTGCAATGACCATTTTTTAAAACCTAATAAATAATCCATATATACCATTAAAGCAGAGATGGCTAGCACTTGCAGTAATACATGAGAAGCAATGTTTCTATGATGGCATAGCGCATAAATAACCACCACCCAGATATAGACTAGACTGGCAATAGCAATCGCTGCCCAGTGTATATCTGGTCTTGTCATTCGGTTAATTAAAAATAGAATGATAGCTAATATAACAGAAGCTATTAATAAATAGGTAAATACTTTTCTACCTTTTTTAGCATTAATTCTTTTCGGATATAACATCTAAAACACCATTACTTTCTATTCTAACTGGAATACTTTGTTCTTTTAAAAATTGGTAAAAACGTTTTTCAATATGGTTATCTTCTAATATGGTTGTAAAGGTAAATACCAATTCCTCATTAAAACTACAAGCGGAGCATTTAATACTTTCTACTGGCTCTGGTGCAATTAAAAATAAGAAGTTTTCTATATATTTTTGATACTTACCAATAATACCAATTCTACCTATATTGGAAAAGGTAATTGTTGTGTATTTTCTTATCTCTAAATACCCAATTCTAACAAATATCTTTTTTAAAAATAAAGGAATTGCTCTAGTGGCTAAATT
>CATZDQ010000156.1 GCA_958417695.1 uncultured Clostridiaceae bacterium
CCAATCTACAGCCATTGCAAAGCAATTCCCATTATTAATGAGTGGATTATGGGAAGGTAGTGAAGAATTAAAACCAACAGATAGCATAGCACCAGTCATTAAACATGGAACACTAGGAATGGGATTCATTGGATTAGCAGAATGTTTAACGGTACTTACAGGAAAACACCATGGAGAATCAGATGCATCACAAGAACTAGGATTAGAAATTATAGGATTAATTCATGAATGTTGTGATAACTATTCAGAAAGATATGACTTAAATTATTCTGTATTAGCCACACCAGCAGAAGGTCTATCTGGAAGATTTACTAAAATTGATACCAAAGAATTTGGAACTATATTAGGGGTAACCGATAGAGAATATTATACCAATAGTAACCATGTACCAGTATGGTATAAATGTACAGCAGAACATAAAGCAAAAATTGAAGCACCATATCATGCCCTAACAGAAGGTGGACATATCTTCTATATTGAATTAGATGGAGACGCTACTCATAACCCAGATACTATAGAAGCAGTTGTTGACTTAATGGACAAGTACAATATGGGATATGGAAGTGTCAACCATACAAGGTCAAGATGTATGGACTGTGGATTCGAAAATGCAGATGCAGAATTAAAAGAATGCCCAATTTGTGGAAGCAAAAATATAGATACTATCCAAAGAATTACAGGCTATTTAGTAGGAACAACAGATCGTTGGAACAATGCAAAAAGAGCAGAATTAAGAGATAGAGTTACACACATTGGTGGAGACGATAAATAAGGGGGAACAGATAGATATGAAAATGGCAGGATTTTATGATGAAAGTATATCCAATGGACTAGGATGGAGAGCCGTATTATTTGTAAGCGGATGCCCACATCATTGTCCAGGATGCCATAATGCACAAGCACAAGACTATAGTTATGGAGAAGAATTTGATAAAACTAAAATTATTAACAAGATTTGTGAGAATTCTATTTTAAAAGGAATTACCATTAGTGGTGGAGAGCCACTATGTAAAGAAAATATACCAGAAGTGGTAGATTTTATCAAAGAAGTAAAAAAAGTAAGACCAAATTTCAATGTATGGTGCTATTCTGGCTATACCTTAGAGCAACTAGAAGCTAGAAACGATGAGGTAACCAAAGAAGCTTTAGAACAAATTGATGTATTAGTAGATGGTAGATTTGTGCAAGAGAAAAAGAACCCAACTTTAAAATTTAGAGGGTCAGAAAACCAAAGAATTTTAGATGTAAAAAATAGTCTAAAAGAACATAAAGTAGTGGAAATGGCTATATAAAATAAAGAAAATAGTGCTTAATTAAAAGCACTATTTTTCTTTGAAAATTTTCAAAAAACAGAAACATAAAAGCTGCCTATAGAAACCCTTTCTTTTTTCCGTTAAACACTTGTATTTTATGCAGTTTTACGATAAAATAAAAGCAATTTCGTAAGAACAAAGAATAAAAAACAAGATAAAATAAAAAATATATCACAAAATGCAAAAAACTTTTTTAATTCTAGGTGCAAAACCGACAAATAATGAAACTTTCTTGTACTACAATAAGAAGCATTAAAAGAAGATAAGAAAACACAAAAGAATTAAAAAAGTAAGAGGTGGTAAGGATGTTTCAAAATATAGCAAGAGATTTTGACGAAGAGCAAAATCAAAATGAGGATGTAGAATTTCATAAAAAAAGAACCATAAAAGAGGTTATTCAAAACGGTTTTACCAAACAGGCACTCCTATTATATGTACTATCATTTATGCTTTCCTTAGTAGGGTTTGGAAAAGATAGTAGTATTGCACCATTTGGAATAGCAATGATAGCAGCCATATTAGGAAATAGTATACCTATAGGAATTACGACTATATTAGTAACCATTGGTACGTTTCTTTCCTTTGGAGGAAATAGTGCCTTAAATCTAATACTGATTGTTTTACTATTAACCGTTAGTATACTAATCAAAACACCAAAATACCAAGCAGAAGCAAACGAAAAAAGAAAACTAGGAGTACGCTTATTTATAGCCTGTTTTTTAATACAAGCAGGGAATATGTTTTTTAGAGATTTTCTAGTATATGATTTATTAATTAGCTTTATGTATAGTATTTCAGCTTATATTTTCTACAAAGTATTTGTAAATGCCATAGGTGTGATAACCAAAATAGGAGAAAAAACAGTATGTTCCATAGAAGAAGTAATGGGAGCTAGTCTATTAGTCACCATAGCTATTTGTGCGTTAGGTGAAACCAGCATATTTGGATATACCCTTCGTAATATAGCTTGTATTCTAATCGTACTAGTTATGGGATGGAAACATGGCATTTTAGTAGGAGGAACGGCAGGCATTACCATAGGTGCTGTCTTAGGCATTATAGGAAATAGTGAACCAATTATGATAGCTTCTTATGCATTATCAGGAATGATAGCTGGTATCTTCAACCATTTTGGAAAAATAGGAGTTATCTTAGGCTTTATTATAGGTAACATAGCCATTACCTATTGTTTTAATGGCAATACCCAATCTATTATTATGATGCAAGAAATTTTAATAGCTTCTTTGGGCTTGTTAGCTATTCCAAAAAATATAGGTATCGATATAGAAGACATGATAGGGAACACCAAATTATTACCAACAACTACAGGACATAATTTGGAAGAAAATAAAGAAACCATCTATAAACTAAACTCTATGTCAGAGACAATATCTCAAATAGCAAGAACATACCAAGAAGCAGCCGCAACCGTGGTAGAAGACGAAGAACTAGAAAAACAAGAACAAGATAATGAGAAAATATTTGAAAGAGAATTACAAAACAATTTAGAAGGTAATGAAGAAAATATATTATTTGAAGACTTATATACACCAGAAGAAGGATTATTAAAAGATATATTTATGACCTTATTACAAAAAGAAAAACTAACCAGAAAAAACTTACTAGATATTTTTGCAAAACACAATAACTATATAGTTGGTATAGATGAAACCTATGCCAATGATAGTATAGAAGATGATATAGGTAGGATGGTAAAAATCATTAATGAATCTTATAAAATGAGTAAAATCAATTTTATATGGAAAAAGAAATTACAAGAAAACCAAAAAGCCGTATCCAATCAATTAGAAGAAGTATCCAAAGCGATTGGAGCACTAGCCAATGAAATAGAAATACCAGAAGAAGACCTTTTTGTAGAAGAAAAAGAAGAAATCAAAACCTTGTTAGAACAAAAAGACATTTTTATAAAAGATATCCACATTAAAAAAGAAAAAACAGGAAGAATGGAAGCAACGTTATACACAAATGTATGTGAAAATGTGGAAAACCCAAGCTGTGATGTCAAAAAAATGGGAAAAATCATAAGTAAAATTTTAGAACAAAATATGGTATTACAAAATCAAGTATGTGGCATCAGAAATCATATAGACCAATGTAGTTATACTTATCTAGCAGAAGATAAACAAACTATACAAATAGGCGTAGCAAGAGCCACTAAAAAAGACTCTCCCATGTCAGGCGATACCTGTATACAAACCAGATTAGCCGATGGAAAATACTTACTTGCTATCAGCGATGGAATGGGGTCAGGAAAAGAAGCTAGAAAAAGTAGTAAAATGGCAATAGGTATGTTAGAAAAATTACTATCTTCTGGGTTTGATAAAGATACTTCCTTAAGATTAATCAACTCTACACTAGCAGCAGCCCATCAAGGAGAAGATATGTATGCAACACTAGATATTGGTATCCTAGACCTATATGCAGGTAACCTAGAATTTATCAAAAATGCAGCATGCCCTACTTATATTAAAAATAAGAGAAACGTACAAATTTTAAAATCCATAGCATTACCAACTGGCATTATAAATGATATCGACTTAGTTGTATATGATAGAGACCTGCAAGACGGAGACATTATCGTGATGTGTAGTGATGGTATATTAGAATCCTCGACAGAATACACAAACAAAGAACTATGGCTACAATTCCTATTAGAAGAAATAGAAACACAAGATGTACAAAAAATAGCGGATATCATTTTACAAGAAGCCATTGATAACGATT
>CATZDQ010000157.1 GCA_958417695.1 uncultured Clostridiaceae bacterium
GTTATCTCATATGCAGTATCTTTTGTTATTTTATGAATCTGCAGGATACACCCTTACAAAAGAAGAGCGTACCCTGCAGAAAGAAATTGATGAACTGTTAGCATATCCAACTATAGATGGATATGCTAACATAAAACCCAAATTAAGAAAAGTTCTCTTGGAGATGGAAGAAAAACTTGATCACTTATTAGGCAACTATGCCTAATCGTTAAGAAGAAAAGGGAAGACTTGTTACTTGAGTCATCCCTTTTTTTCATTCTATTATAAAAATCATTTTAACAAATAAAAAAACCTAAATCATTAGGCTTTTTCATTTTTTATATACTATACTAATTGTAAGATTACAACTTCAGCTGCATCTCCTCTACGAGGTCCTGCTTTGATAATACGTGTGTATCCACCAACTCTAGTCTCGTATTTTGGAGCTATTTCATTAAATAATTTTGCAGGTAAATCAATATTGTTTCCTTTTTCGTCTTTTACTTTATTTAGCATTCTCATCATTTTTCTTCTGGCATTTAATCTAGTTGCCATATCTTTTTGTCTTTTTTCTGTTTTTTCTTCTTTTACAACTCTTAAATATTCTTTACCATTTTTGCTTTTTACAAGTTCTGTTTCTTTGTTTCCCTTGCTATCTAATTTTGCTTTTACGACTTTTACATCTACTGTTTCGAAATTGTCTTTCTCTTTTACTGCTAAAGCAATAATACTGTCCGCCATTGCTTTTACTTCTTTAGCTCTAGCTTCTGTTGTTTCTATTTTTCCATGTAAAATTAAGTCTGTTAATTGACACTTAAGCATTGCCATGCGAATGTCTGTTGTTTTACCTAATTTTCTATTGATTGCCAACTTGGTTCCCTCCTTAATCGGTTATTTCTATTTTTAGTCTTCTTCTTTAGCAAAGTCTAATCCTAATGAATGTAATTTATAAGTTACTTCATCTAATGATTTCTTTCCTAAATTTCTAACTTTCATCATTTCTGCTTCTGTCTTATTGGTAATATCTTCTACTGTAGATATACCAGCTCTTTTTAGACAATTGAATGATCTTACAGATAATTCTAAGTCTTCGATAGACATTTCTAGTACTTTTTCTTTTTTGTCTTCTTCTTTTTCAATCATAACTTGTGTATTTTTTGCTGTTTCTGATAAATCAATAAATAATTCTAAATGGCCAGTCATTACTTTTGCAGCTAGACTTAAAGCTTCATAAGGAGCTAAACTTCCATCTGTCCATAATTCAATAGTTAATTTATCAAAATCAATGTTTTGACCAACTCTTGTATTTTCCACTGCATAGTTTACTTTCTTTACAGGTGTATAAATAGAGTCGATTGGTAATACACCAATTGGTTGACTGTCTTTCTTATTTTTCTCAGCTGAATTGTATCCTCTTCCCATTTCAACAGTCATTTCCATTTGAAGATGTCCACCTTCAGCAAGTGTTGCGATATGTAAATCTGGATTTAATACTTCTACAGAGCTATCTGTTACAATATCCCCAGCTTTTACTTCTCCTTCACCTTTAAAATCAATTCTAATGATTTTTTCTTCATTTTCATGAAGTTTTAATCTAACTCGTTTTAGGTTTACAATTATCTCTGGTACATCTTCTACTACATTTGGTATAGTAGAAAATTCATGAACTACGCCCTCAATTTTTACGCTTGTGATAGCAGCACCTGGTAAAGAAGATAATAGGATTCTTCTTAAAGAATTTCCTATTGTTACTCCATAACCACGTTCTAATGGCTCACAAACAAATTTTGCATAATTGTTCTCATTGTCTATCTCTAAGCATTTAATATTTGGCCTTTCAAATTCTATCATTTTTACCTCCTATTTTAGAAGCTCTAAGCTAAGGTTAGTTTCATGCCCATTTTTTCTTTTTATTTCCCCTATTACTTTACTTCTTAAAATATAATCTATCTTTTTTAAAGATGCCTCTACATAGTTTCTTATACACTGTAGTGTTATCTTCTCATTATTTAGAGTAAAGCTCTACTATTAAATGTTCTTCTACTGGAAGATCTACATCTTCTCTAGATGCTAATCTTACTACTTTACCACTTAGCTTATCTGCATCTTTTTCTAACCATGTTGGAACAGGTCTTGCTGCATTTTCTTCTACATTTAGTTTGATTGCTCCATTATCTTTTCTGATTTCTCTTACACTGATAACATCACCTGGTTTTACTAAGTAAGATGCGATATCTACTTTGTGTCCATTTACTTCAAAAGCGCCATGTGTAATTAACATTCTAGCTTGTGCTCTTGAACTACCATATCCTAATCTATAAACCACATTATCTAATCTGCTTTCTAGAATTTGTAGTAACACTTCACCAGTAATTCCTTTTGTGTTAGAAGCCATTTCAAAATATTTTCTAAATTGCTTTTCTCCTACACCATAAAATGCTTTTGTTTTTTGTTTTTCTCTTAACTGAGTACCATATTCTGAAAGTTTCTTCTTTTTTTGTCCATTTTGTCCAGGTGCATAGTTTCTTCTAGAAATACTACATTTATCTGTATAACATCTTGAACCCTTTAAGAATAACTTTTGTCCTTCTCTACGGCAAATACGGCATTGTTCATCTTTATATCTTGCCATTTTTGTATTCTCCTCCTTAATATTAAACTAATTCTTTCTATCTTTTTACCACTATACTCTTCTTCTTTTAGGTGGTCTACAACCATTATGTGGGATTGGTGTAACATCTTTAATGCTACTAATTTCTAATCCTGCTGATTGTAAAGATCTAATTGCTGCTTCTCTACCTGAACCTGGTCCTTTTACAAATACTTCTACACTTTTTAGTCCATGTTCCATAGCAGCCTTTGCAGCTGTTTCTGCAGCTTCACCTGCTGCAAATGGTGTACTTTTCTTTGAACCTTTAAATCCAAGTTCTCCAGCACTTGCCCAAGAAATTGCATTTCCTTGTACATCTGTGATGGTAACGATGGTATTATTGAAGCTAGAATGAATATGTGCCATACCTTTTTCGATGTTTTTTCTATCTCTTCTTCTTGGTGTTGTTCTTTTTGTTACAGCTTTTGCCATTTAAGCTTACCTCCTACTTTACTTAATTTTTATTTTTTACTTTTACTTACTAATTTTCTAGGACCTTTTCTTGTACGCGCATTTGTTTTTGTTCTTTGTCCTCTTACAGGAAGACCTTTTCTATGTCTTAATCCTCTGTAGCATCCAATTTCTGTAAGTCTTTTAATGTTTAAAGCTACTTCTCTTCTTAAGTCACCTTCTACAAGGTATCCTTCCATAGCTTTTCTAATTGCTTGTTCTTGTTCTCCTGTTAAGTCCTTTACTCTTGTATCTGGATTTACTCCTGCTTCTTTTAGAATCTTTTGAGAACTTGTTAGTCCTATACCATAAATGTAGGTAAGTCCTATTTCTACTCTTTTCTCTCTAGGTAAATCTACTCCTGCTATACGAGCCATATTTTTTAGCACCTCCAAATTTTTCTTTAAATTTAAAATTATGTTTTGTCTACCTAAAACAGCTAGAGGTGAAATGCATTGGTTTTACCCAATCTCTAGTTATTCTTTTAGACATGTATATAAACACAAATCTCTTTCATAAGTTTGTCTATTTTCTATTGATAGGAAACAGAACTTACAGCCGCTTCAAGACTTGTGCTAATATCAAAATTTTGTATGTTACTATCCTTGTCTTTGTTTGTGTTTTGGATTTTCGCAAATTACTCTAATAACACCTTTTCTTTTAATGATTTTGCATTTTTCGCATATTTTTTTAACTGATGGTCTTACCTTCATTCCTACTACACCTCCTGCTAATACAATAATACTCTATTAACCTATATATGATATGAAAATAAATAGATAACCCCTAGGATGTGTGAGGTCAGATGTATAACTAGTTACAGGCTAAATGTACTTTACACATCTCACTTCGCACGCCTATTTACTGTTAACTATTTTTCTTATCATGATATAATCTAAATTTATTTTGCCCTCCAAGTAATTCTTCCTCTTGTTAAGTCATATG
>CATZDQ010000158.1 GCA_958417695.1 uncultured Clostridiaceae bacterium
AAAATCCATTATCTACATGAATAATTTCCCCTGTGATAGCAGAAGATAAATCGCTAAATAAGAAACTAGTAGCATCTCCTACTTGTTTAGTTGTTACATTTCTATGTAATGGTGCTTTTTCTTCTACCACATCTAAAATGGTACTAAAATCTTTAATTCCTTTTGCAGATAAAGTTTTAATAGGGCCTGCTGAAATTCCATTCACACGAATATTTTCTTTTCCTAAGTTCATAGCTAAATAACGAATACTTGCTTCTAAGGCTGCCTTAGCAACTCCCATAACATTATAGCCATCAATGGCTTTTTCAGCACCATAATAAGTAAAGGCAACGATACTTGGATTTTCGTTTAGCATATCTAATTCTCTAGCAATTCTAACGGTTGCTACTAGTGAATACGCACTAATATCACAAGCATGTGCATATCCCTCTCTGGATGTTAGTACAAAGTCATTTCTTAAATCACTCGTATTAGCATGTGCTATACTATGTAATATACCATCTATCTTTCCATAAGTTTCTTTTATGTTTTCTAAACATTCTCTAATACTTTCATCATCTCCTGCATCACAAGCAAATGACTTAGCACCCGGTATTTCTTTAATTAGTTCGTTTACTTTTTCTTCACTTTCCATACTATTGTGTGTAAAAATAACTTGTGCACCATTCTCATAAGCAGACTGTGCAGCTCCCCATGCAATACTCCATTTATTTCTAATTCCCATAATTAGTACTTTTTTACCATCTAATATCATTATAAAACCCTTCTTTCTTAATTTCCCATTTTTCTAAATTTTTGATATCTACTTTCTAATAATACTTCTGTGCTTAAGCTTTTTAATGCTCTTATTTCTTGTAATAGATATCTTTTTAAACTTTGACTAACCTCTATTACGTCTTTTTGTGCTCCGCCTTCTGGTTCTTCTATTATCCCATCTATGATACCTAATGCATATAAATCTTCTGCTGTAATCTTCATATTTTCTGCTGCTTCTTTACATTTACTAGCATCTTTATATAAGATACTAGCAAAACCTTCTGGTGATAGAATAGAATAAATAGCATTTTCTAGCATAATGACTCTATCTCCTACGCCAATTGCTAAAGCACCTCCACTAGAGCCTTCCCCTATTACGATACAAATAATAGGTACTTTTAAAGCAATCATTTCTAACATAGATTTGGCAATTGCTTCTCCGCTGACCTCTTTCTTCTGCACCTAAACCTGGATAGGCACCTGGTGTATCTATAAAGGTAATAATCGGTCTTTGGAACTTTTCTGCTTGCTTCATAAGCCTTACTGCTTTTCTATATCCTTCCGGATTAGGCATTCCAAAGTTTCTTTCCATATTTTCTTTAGCCTTTTTTCCTTTTTGTTCCCCTATAACGGTAACCGGCATGTTATCTAAAGTAGCAATACCTCCTATAATCGCTTTATCATCTCCATAGGCTCTATCGCCATGTAATTCGATAAAATCTTCAAAAATATGCTCTATGTAGTCTAAAGCTTTTGGCCTTTCTGGTAGTCTTGCCAATTTTACTTTTTCCCAACTACTTATTTGTTTATTTTTCAAAATACAATCCGTCCTTTCTTATCATTGTTTTTTTGGTTATATTATGTTATAGTATTGTTATCTTTTTTGGAACTGTTAACCGAATCTCAAAGGAGGTCAAATTGAATACCTGTATTGAAGAAAAAACTGTTAACCAAATTCTTCCGGAAGAACTTTCCAAGGAAGAACGTGCAGTGTACAGCTTGCTTCTTCCGATATTTGTTGAAAAGCAAAGCTTCCCTGCATCTTTTACAATTCCTTTCCATAGAGAATTTTCTATGGAGGATATATCCTCTGTTTTGCGACAGATGGATAAAAAGCATATGTTTTGTTCCTACTTGTTGGGAGATGGAAATGAAATCTGTATCGTAAGATACGGATAACTGGCGAGGTCTCCTCGCCTTTTTTATTTGGTATGTAATCTCACTAACTTGGCCAAAACCGTTTTCATATCTTTTCTTTCTACAATCTTATCAATAAAACCATGTTCTAGTAAGAATTCAGCCTTTTGAAATCCCTCTGGTAATTTTTCTCCAATAGTTTGCTCAATAACTCTAGGCCCAGCAAATCCAATTAAAGCATCTGGTTCTGCTAAGATGATATCCCCTAAACTTGCAAAACTTGCCGTTACTCCACCAGTAGTTGGGTCTGTTAGTACAGATATATATAATAAACCTGCCTCTTGTAATTTTTGTACAGCGGCTGTTGTTTTAGCCATCTGCATTAAAGATACCATTCCTTCTTGCATCCTTGCTCCACCGGAAACGCAAAAAATAATCAATGGTAATTTTTCTTTCATAGCTTCTTCTATAGCCGTTGTAATTCTTTCTCCAACACCACTGCCCATGCTGCCCATTAAAAAATTTCCATCCATTACTGCTAAGATAACTTTTTCTCCCATAATTTCACACTTACCGCAAGTAACCGCTTCTTCTAATTTTGTTTTTTCTTTTAATGCTTCTACTTTCTTTAAATATCCTTCAAATTGTAAGGGGTCTTTTGTTGTTATTTCTTTTCCAATCTCCTCAAAAGTTCCCTCATCGGCAATTTGTTTAATTCTACGTCTAGAAGATAAACGAAAATGTTTTCCACAACTTGGACATACACTTAAATTTTCATGAACTTCTTCTTTATATAAAATCTCTTTACAATTTTCACATTTTACCCATTTACCAACTAGCATATCAGAGGCAGCTTTGTTTTTCTCTACTTTTTCTACCTGCCTATTTTTCTTGATTTTATCTATAATCATAAAATCATTCCTTTCGTTTTACCAAAAGTAACGTTCTTCTTGGCAATTTTTATGATTATATCTATTTTCTTTATACTTTACTATTAGTATGACCAGTCAGATTTGCTAGTTATTTTGCACAATGCCACATGATAATTTCCTATAATACAAAAAAAAAGAGGCTAGTTACTACTATTCTCTTCTCATACATATAATCTTTACTTTTCCTTTATTTCATAGTTTCTGTAAAATTATTATTATATACCAATGTTGCCTTAAATATTTGATTGCAATCCTTCTTGTAAATCTTTTATTTTTTTATTAGCAATATTGTCCCAGCACATGCTGCATTAGAATCACCTGTTCTAGTTAGTTGAAAATCAAGTATATCATTACTATTTAAAGTAAGCTCATATGTCTTAATCACTACGTTGGTAGTTGTATTACCAGTAGACAAAATTTGACTACCATTTTTTTGTACCTGAATACTAGCTTCTTCATAGTTAGAAGAAGAAACTATAGCATATAATATATAATTTCCTTCTATAGAAATTGTATAATTACCAATTGTTTTATTTAACCCTATACCTTTTCCTGCTAGAATAACACCATTACTATACACTAAATGAAAGGGCTCTGCTTGATAGCTTCCACTTAATAAATTACCATTTACCCATGCCGTTTTTCCTACTTTTATATCTTCTGCTGTTGCTGTAGCATTTTTTGTCCTTTCTACTAATATTTTCCCTATATTACTTGCCATAACTTCTGCAGTATCTGTTTCTTGTGTATTTACTCCCTCCTTTGTAATGGCCGTAGCTATCACTTTTTTAAAATTTAGTAATTTCTCTATTGCTTCTTTATCCCCATTTATTTCTCCGCCTTCTATATAATTTAATTGACTATACAATTGATTTAATTGTTTTGTTTCCTCTTCTTGTGCTAATAAGATATTCTCCTTTGCCTGTTGTGCCTTTGTGATAATTCCATTATCTCCTATTAATGTATTAATAGATACACCCGCTAGTATAATTAATACAATAATCGTGATGACTAAAGCAATTAATGTAACACCTTTTTGTTTAGCTTTTTCCTCCATGTTCTTTTTCCCTTCCTTTGTGTTGTTGTTTCCAATTTTTCAATGTTTATACTTGTATTTTATATTACCTTTTGGTT
>CATZDQ010000159.1 GCA_958417695.1 uncultured Clostridiaceae bacterium
GGCATGCTTTAGATGAGACAATTCAAGATATTCTAATTCGTTACAAGAGAATGCAGGGATATAATGCCCTTTGGATTCCAGGTACAGACCATGCAGCGATTGCTACAGAAGCAAAAAGTGTTGCTAAGATGAAGGAAGCAGGTATTACCAAAGAAGATATTGGTAGAGAAGGATTTTTAGAAAGAGCTTGGGATTGGAAAAAAGAATATGGTGGTACAATTATTAAGCAACTTAAAAAATTAGGTTGTTCTTGTGATTGGTCTCGTGAAAGATTTACGATGGATGAAGGCTTATCCAATGCCGTTAAATATGTTTTTGTTAAACTATATGAAAAAGGGCTTATATATAAAGGTAAAAGAATGATTAACTGGTGCCCTTATTGCAATACTTCTATTTCTGATGCAGAGGTAGAATATGAGGAAGAACCTACGCATTTATGGCATATACGTTATAAAGTAAAAGACGAAGACCGCTATATTATTGTAGCTACTACTAGACCAGAAACAATGCTAGGGGATACAGGCGTGGCTGTTCATCCAGAAGATGAAAGATACCAAGATTTAATTGGAAAAACAGTTATTTTACCAATTATGAATAAGGAAATTCCTATTATAGCAGATACTTTTGTAGAAAGAGAGTTTGGAACAGGAGCTGTTAAGTTAACACCCGCACATGACCCAAATGATTATGCAGCTGCCCAAAAACATGGTTTAGAAATCATAGAGGTATTTGATGAAAACTTTAAAATGGGTAATTTAGTACCCGAATATCAAGGAATGGATTTATTAGAAGCAAGAGAAAAAATAGTAGAACGTTTAAAAACAACAGGAGATTTAGTAAAGATAGAAGATTATACACATAACGTAGGAAAATGTTATCGTTGTCATCATACCATTGAGCCACATATTTCTGAGCAATGGTTTGTAAAAATGAAACCATTAGCCCAGCCTGCTATAGAAGCCGTTCGTTCAGGAGAGGTAAAATTTATACCAGAAAGATTTGATAAAATTTATTATAACTGGATGGAGAATATACAAGACTGGTGTATTTCTAGACAATTATGGTGGGGTCATAGAATACCTGCTTATTACTGTGAAGATTGTAAAGAAGTAATGGTATTAGAAGAGGCACCAGAAAAATGTACAAAATGTGGAAGTACCCATCTTCATCAAGATGAAGATACCTTAGACACCTGGTTTAGCTCTGCTCTATGGCCATTTTCAACATTGGGTTGGCCAGAACAAACAGAAGATTTTAAATATTTTTATCCAACTAATACGTTAGTAACGGGATATGATATCATTTTCTTCTGGGTAGCTAGAATGATATTCTCAGGAATAGAACACACCGGAAAACCACCATTTAAAGATATTTTTATCCATGGCATTGTGAGAGATAGTCAAGGAAGAAAAATGTCTAAATCCCTAGGCAACGGAATAGATCCATTAGAAATTATAGACCAATACGGAACAGATAGTTTGAGATTTTCACTAATATTAGGAACTACAGCAGGAAATGATATACGTTATATGCCAGAAAAATTAGAAGCTGCTTCTAATTTTGCCAATAAATTATGGAACGCATCTAAATTCGTATTAGGACAAACAGGGATGTGTTTAAATAGTTTACTATCAGAAGAAATGCCTGACAATTTGTGTTATGAAGATAAGTGGATTTTAACGAAATTAAATGCTTTGGTAAGAGAAGTAACGAACAATTTAGAGCATTATGAATTAGGTGTTGCTACACAAAAAACATATGATTTCATCTGGAATGCATTTTGTGATTGGTATATTGAGATGGTAAAACCTCGTTTATATGATGAGCATTGCCAAACAAAAGAAGCCGCTTTATGGACTTTAAATAAGGTATTAAAAGATAGTTTAAAATTGTTACATCCAGTAATGCCATTTATTACAGAAGAAATTTATGGAAAATTGTATCATCAAGATGAAAGTATCATGATTGCTAAATGGCCAGTATATAAAGAAGCTTATCACTTTGAACAAGAGGAAAAACAAGTAGAAGAGCTAAAAGAATTAATTATTGGCATTAGAAATATACGTACCAATATGAATGTTCACCCTTCTAAAAAGTCTAAACTAATTTTTATAACAGAGTCATTAACAGAAGCAATAAAGCAATCTAGTAGTTTCTTAATGAAACTAGGTTTTGCAACAGATTTACAATTTGTTAAAAATAAGAAGGAAATTCCACAAAATGCAATGTCCATTGTTACCAAACAGATGGAAGTATATATTCCTTTTGAAGAGTTAGTAGATATAGAAGCTGAAAGGCAAAGATTAGAAGGAGAAGTTAAGAAATTAGAAGCAGAAGTTCTAAGGGCGACAAAAATGCTTTCTAATCCCGGTTTTACAAGTAAAGCACCAGAAAGCAAAATTCAAGAGGAAACAGAAAAATTGGCTAAATATGAAGAGATGTTAAAGGCAACTAAAGAGAGATTAGCCCATTTGTAAGAAAAAATAGCTAAATCTATAGAAAGAAAAAGAATCATAAATTAGAAAAGTTTATGATTCTTTTTGCTGTGTCCCCAATGGACAAAAGTGTCCATCTGGACCAGGTCCCAGTGGACACTTTTAAAAAGAATGTCGAAAACTTCTCATAAATCGATAAAACTTCCTAAGATTTGCTATTGGAAAATAATGTAAATTGAATTATAATAAAGCAAGCAAAAACAAAAAAGGGGGGACTTTAGCTTGCAAACAAAATATATTCAAGAGGACAAGCTCCTTCTGCTAGAGATAACAGAAGAAATTGACCATCATACTACAGAAGAAATAAGGAGGAAAGCGGATAATGAGATTACAAGATTTATGCCTAGAAAAGTTGTATTTGATTTTAGTGGCGTCACTTTTATGGATAGTGCAGGAATAGGAATGATATTAGGAAGATATAAGATGATAAAAATGCTGGGAGGAAGTCTAGAGATGGTGCATGTTAGTCCTAGTATCAAGAAAATATTTGAAATGAGTGGCGTTGTAAAAATTTGCCCTATTAAAGAAGCCATATAACCAAAGATAAGAAAGGAATTTGGAAAGTGAAAAGTATGTATGAAAATGAGATGAAATTAGAGTTTATTAGTAAATCGAATAATGAAGCTTTTGCCAGAATTAGTGTAGCTGCATTTGCAGCACAATTAGACCCAACAATTGAAGAACTAGCAGATATCAAAACAGCAGTGTCAGAGGCAGTTACTAATTGTATTATTCATGGCTATGAAGATAAAGAAGGTATGATAAAGATTATTTGTAAAATTTTAGGGAATTCTATTACGATAGAAATTTCGGATACAGGAAAAGGTATTGAAGATATCGAAATGGCTAAAAAACCATTGTATACTTCTAAACCAAACTTAGAACGTTCAGGTATGGGATTTACGATTATGGAAAGTTTTATGGATGAGATGCAAGTGGAATCTATTATAGGCTTAGGAACTAAAATTACCATGAAAAAAGTAATCAAAAAAGAAGAGATAGAAGATGCAGACATTACACAAGTATTACAAGAAATTAAGAACAATTATGATGCTAGTCATACAACCCAAGTGGAATCATAGAGCTTAAAACAAAAGAAAAAGACGAAAGAGGAGATTACTTTATGGTATATGAAAATACAACAAAAGATATTCTAGAAGCACAAGCAGGAAGCCAACAGGTGATGGCTAAGCTAATAGAAGAAAACAAAGGTCTCATATGGAGTATAGTTAAGCGTTTTAAAGATAGAGGCTATGAGTTAGAGGATTTATATCAAATCGGAAATATTGGATTTATTAAAGCAATTAAGAGATTTGATACTAGCTTTGAGGTAAGACTTTCGACATATGCAGTCCCCTATATATTAGGAGAAATAAAAAGATTTATTCGAGACGATGGTACCGTAAAAGTTAGC
>CATZDQ010000160.1 GCA_958417695.1 uncultured Clostridiaceae bacterium
TGATTAAACAGAAAACATAAATCTTTTGCTTGCTCCCTTTTGCTAACTAATTCTTCATCAAATCCTAAGTACCGATCTCCATTTAGCATTTTCTCTTGTTCTTGCATATCCCTTTTCTCCTACTTTTCATATCCTGGCTTTTTTAGTAACCTAAACATATTCGTTTTATATTTTTCTACACCAGGTTGATTAAATGGATTAACCCCCAATAAACTACCAGACATAGCACATGCTAATTCAAAGAAATAAATAACTTCCCCTATTGTCTGTGCATTTAATTTTTCCATATGTATGATAATATTAGGAACGTCTCCTTGTGTATGGGCTTCTATCGTCCCCTGCATAGCCTTTTTATTTACAAAATCTAGAGTCTTACCAGCAATATAATTTAACCCATCTAAATCGTCTTCATCTGCATGAATCTTCATTTGCGTATCTTCATTTTTCTCTATACTTAAAATCGTCTCAAATAAATTTCTTCTTCCCTCTTGTATATATTGACCAAGAGAATGTAAATCTGTTGTAAATTCCGCACCAGAAGGATATATTCCTTTTAAATCTTTTCCTTCACTTTCCCCAAATAACTGCTTCCACCATTCAATCATATAATGCATTTTAGGTTCATAAGTAACTAATATCTCTATATTTTTTTCTTTTTCATATAAAATATTTCTAGCTACTGCATATTGATAACAATCATTATACTTTAAATTTTGGTCACTATATCTTTCTTGTGCAAAACGAGCTCCTTCTAATAGTTCATCAATGGAAATACCTGCCGTAGCAATTGGTAGCAAACCTACTGGTGTTAGAACCGAATATCTGCCACCTACATTATCTGGAATAACAAAAGTTTCATATCTTTCTGCTTTAGCTAAAGTTTTTAATGCTCCCTTAGCTTTATCCGTTGTTACATAAATTCTTTTTCTTGCCTCTTTTAAACCATATTTATTTTCTAAGAACTCTCTAAAAAAACGAAAAGCAATAGCTGGCTCAGTCGTTGTACCAGACTTGGAAATCACGTTGATAGAAACATCTCTATCTCCTATTAACTCTACCATATCATTTAAATATGTCCCACTTATGTTATTACCCACATATAAAATCTGTGGTGATTTTCTTTGATTGGCTGGTAATAAATTGTAAAATGTATGTGTTAAACTTTCTATAACTGCTCTAGCACCTAAATAAGAACCACCAATACCAATAACTACCAATACTTCAGAATCTTTTCTAATTTTCTCTGCACATTTTTTTATTTTATCTAATTCTTTTTGGTCAATATGACTTGGTAAATCTAACCAACCTAAAAAAGCCTCTTTTCTACCTTTTTGCTCTTGTAATTGTTTATGAATCTGCGCTACTTTCTCTGCATAGGTCATTATTGTCTTCATATCTATTCCACTATATTTCAAATCTGCTTTTATATTTGCCATTTTGTTCCTCCTCATTTGTTTGTTTCCATGAAATATTCTATACCAACTAAAAATTTTATGCAATAGCTTTTTTTCGTTTTTTATTTTTTATAAAGAAATAAAGACTTACCACTTGCAATTCGTGTCTCTTTCATAGATAATATGGACAGGTGAAAAATATGACTAGTTTTTTATTAAAAATGATAGGAATGCTAACTATGTTATCTGACCACATTGGTGATAGCCTTATTGGTCATTTCTCAGCACTTAACTACATAGGAAGAATCTCCTTCCCTGTATTTGCCTTCCAAATTACGCAAAGCTATCAGCATACCAAGAATCTAAAAAAATACATATTGAAACTCCTTGTTTTTGCTTGTATTTCTCAGATTCCTTTTATGTTGTTTTTATCCACCTTTCAAACAGGAAAAACACTATTGACTTTCAATATTTTCTTTACTTTTTTATTAGGCATACTAGCTATGCTAATTTATGATACTTGTAAATACAAATTACTCGGTTACTTAGGCGTTATTTTAGTGGCGATTTTAGGTTATTTTATCCACGTAGATTATGGTGCTTTTGGTGTTTTGCTTATCTTTTGTTTCTATATTTTTCAGGATAAGAAAATAAAATTATCCATAGCCACTATCTTATTGGCTCTAGCCAAGTACTTACCTGAAATGATAAAAGCTCCACAGTTTATTGGACATTATTTTTGTTGTAGCTTATTTGTTTGTCTTTCCCTTGTTTTTATCCTATTTTATAATCAAAAAGAAGGGCCTAAGAGCAAATATCTATTTTATATTTTTTATCCAGCCCATTTACTTATTTTGTTTTTATTACACATCTTTATCTAACTTATAAGCTTTTATTAATTCCTCTGGCTACTACAGAGGACATATTCATAATTAATTGGTCTATCTCTTTTGGAGTCACAATCAAATTATAATCTTTTGGAAGAAGCGCCTCTTTAATATCTTGATAATTGTCTTCTTCCTTTAATTGATTCAAAAATTCATTAGACCTAGCCTCTTCTTGTAGTTTTTCTATTAATAAATCTAATGCATCGTTTACTACCACAGCCGTCTCCACAACAGTAGGAATACCTACTGCAATAACAGGAATTCCTAACGTATTTTTTGTAATTTCCTTTCTCGTATTTCCTACGCCACCTCCAGGCACTATCCCTGTGTCAGATAATTGTACAGTGCTACTAATTCTTTCAATGCTCCTAGAAGCTAAAGCATCAATTACAATTAACAGTTTAGGTTTTACATTTTCAACTACTCCCTTGATAATCTCCACTGTTTCAATTCCAGTTGTCCCTAGCACACCAGGTGCAATGGCACTAACCGGTCTTGCATTTTCATCAATATACTGTGGTAAGTATTGAATAATATGTCTGGTGATATCGATATCTTTAATGACTTTAGGACCCAAGGCATCTGGTGTCACATCTGAATTTCCTAAACCCACTATTAAAATATCTTCTTTTGGTTGTATGTTTTGTTCTATTAGGCTCTTCATTTCTTTTGCTAACGTTTCAGCAGCCAGTTCAATCTCTTCTTCTGAGATTACGTTCATTTTCTTAATATCTATCGTAATATAATTTCCTTTTACTTTTCCAATTGCTTGTTCTCCTTGTTCATTGGTTATCTTAACTCTTGTTACTTTTACTTTATCACTTACTTGTTCTTCTGTCGTTTCTATTCCTTCTACTTCTTCTGCTACATGGTTTGCCTTTCTATACAAATCTCTTCTTTCATCAGCCAAATCTGTTCTATAATTATACATATTCTTTTTGCTCCTTTTTTCTTTTTCTTTAGTATTTACGCAATTATTTTAAAATATACAAAAAGAAGCCATTTTCAAAGGCTTCTTTTTCTTTATATCTTATTTTTTACATTTACATTCTATTATCAGAAATGTTATATTTAACTACTTCACAATTTTTAATTCCTAACTTAATTATATTCTTATCTTCTGGAATGCCATAGAAAAATGTATGAATCGCTCTGCACACACCATTATGTGTAACAAGTAAAATATTTTCTTCCTTACGATTTTTTAGTTCTTCCAAGAAATGATATATTCTTTTTATAAACTCTTGGATATTCTCCGCATTTTTATATTCATGTGTATTTACTATATTCCAAAATCCATCATAGTCAAATTCATCATGTAGTTTTCCCTCGTTCTCTCCATAATCAATTTCTATTATCCTTTCATCATAAAGAATAGGAACATTTCTATTGGTATTAATTATTTCAGCTGTTTGTTTTGCTCTTTTTAATGGTGAACATATTATTAAATCTATATTTTCTCCTTTTAGCTTTTCTCTCGTTTCATAGGCTTGGTCTATTCCTCTATCATTTAATTCTATATCCATCCTTCCTTGCATTCTTTTTTGCACATTCCAATTCGTTTCTCCATGCCTTGTTACTATTATTTTCATTCTTTCCTCCCTATTTTCCCTATCATCACAATA
>CATZDQ010000161.1 GCA_958417695.1 uncultured Clostridiaceae bacterium
CCTCTATCGAATACAACATTTTCAATGTTTTTCTCTAAAGCTCTTTTAGCAATTAAAGCACCTACTTCTTTTGCAGCTTCTTTATTAGCATATTTTGTTTTAATTTCTTTATCAAGTGTAGAAGCACTAACAAGTGTTGTTGCAGCTACATCATCAATGACTTGTACAAATAAATTTTTATTGCTTCTATATACACATAGTCTTGGACATGTTGCTGTTCCACTAACTTTTCTACGAACTCTTAAATGTCTTCTTCTTCTTTCTTGCTTTCTATCTGTTTTTGTAATCATCTTTTTTCTCCTTTCTACTAAAGTAACAGCCTTAGTTTTTTAAAATGATTTTATTAATTTTACTTTATTTTTTACCAGCTTTGCCTTCTTTACGTCTAATATGTTCTTCAGCATATTTAATACCTTTTCCATGGTAAACTTCAGGTGGTCTTTTTGTTCTGATAACAGCTGCTGTTTGACCAACTAATTCTTTATCAATTCCTTTTACAATAATGGTATTTGCATTTGGAACATCAAAAGTAATTCCTTCTGGTGTTTCCATTTCTACTGGATGAGAATACCCTAAGTTCATTACTAACTTATTTCCTTGTTTTTGTGCTCTATATCCAACACCAACAATTTGTAATTCTCTTCTATATTCATTAACAACACCTTCTATCATGTTGCTAATTAATGTTCTGGTTAATCCATGTAAACTTCTATTTTCTGCTTCATCGTTTGGTCTTGTTACTGTAATGACATTTCCTTCGATAGAAACAGTCATGTTTTTATGAATATCTCTTTCTAATGTTCCTTTAGGTCCTTTTACTGTTAAATGACGGTCATCTAATTTTACTTCTACACCATCTGGTACAGTAATAGGTTTGTTTCCTATTCTTGACATTTTGATTTTCCCTCCTTTTTTGCTTTTTCATTACCAAACGTAAGCTAGAACTTCTCCTCCTAGACCTTCGTTTCTTGCTTCTTTATCAGTTTTAATACCTTTAGATGTAGAAATTAAAGCAATTCCTAATCCATTTAATACTTGTGGTAATTCATCCTTAGATGCATATACTCTTAAGCCTGGTTTACTGATTCTTTTTAATCCATCAATTACTCTTGCACCTTTTTCGTCATATTTTAAGGTAATTCTAATGATTCCTTGATTTTCATTTTTAATTTCTTCACATGCTTTGATATAGCCTTCTTGTAATAAGATATTCGCAATTGCTTTTTTCATATTAGAAGCTGGTATATCGACAGTTTTATGTTTTGAACTGTTTGCATTTCTGATTCTTGTTAGCATATCTGCTATTGGGTCAGTTGTATTCATGAAATTTTTTCCCTCCTTTTTTACGTACTAAAAAACAATTTATTTGTTTTCTTCTTATTTATTTTAGATTACCAACTTGCTTTCTTTACTCCTGGTATTTCACCTTTGTGTGCTAATTCTCTAAAGCATACACGGCAAATTCCATATTTTCTAATATAGGCATGTGGTCTTCCACAAATCTTACATCTGTTATATTCTCTTGTTTTGTATTTTTGCTCTCTTGCTTGCTTTATTTTTAAAGATTTTTTAGCCATTGGCTTTCTCCTTTCTTTGTTACACTCTCTCTGTATGGCTTACTTTTCGCTTACAGCTTCTTAGTTTTTAAAAGGCATACCTAAAAGTGCTAATAATTCTTTTGCTTCTTCATCTGTCTTAGCAGTTGTTACGAAAATAATATCCATTCCTCTAATTTTATCTACTTTATCATATTCGATTTCTGGGAAAATTAATTGTTCTTTAATACCCATAGAGTAGTTACCTCTTCCGTCAAATGCGTTTTTAGAAACTCCTCTAAAATCTCTTACTCTTGGAAGTGCTACATTAAATAGTTTGTATGCAAAATCATACATCTTTCCTGCTCTTAATGTAACTTTACATCCCATATTAACACCTTCTCTAATTTTGAAGGCTGCAATTGCTTTCTTTGCTTTTGTTATAACCGGTGCTTGCCCAGTTATAATTTTAATATCATTGATAGCATTATCTAATGATTTTGGATTATCTTTGATATCTCCAAGACCTACGTTGATAACGATTTTCTCTAATTTTGGAACTTCCATAACCGATTTATAATTGAATTTTTTCATTAATGCTGGAATTACTTCTTTCTCATATTGTTCTCTTAATATTTCCATAGTCTATGTATTCCTCCTTTCCTACTTACATCTATTTTATTTTAGCGCCGCATTTTTTACAAACACGTACTTTCTCATCTTTTTCAATTTCAAAACCAATTCTTGTAGCTTTTCCGCATTTTGGTAATATGACATTAACTTTGCTACTATGGATAGCACATTCTACTGGAATGATGCCACCTTCTTCACCTTGTTTTCTTGGTTTTATATGTTTTTTTCTAATATTAATACCTTTTACAATGATTTTCTCTGTTTTTGGTATAACTTCTAAAACTTCTCCTGTTTTTCCTTTATCATTTCCAGATAAAACTTGAACAGTATCTCCTTTTCTGATTTTCATTTTTATATTTCACCTCTTTCAATCGTGGTTATTTCCCTATCTTATTTTTTATAACTATAGAACTTCTGGTGCTAAAGATAATATTTTCATATAATCTTTATCTCTTAGTTCTCTAGCAACAGGCCCAAAGATACGTGTTCCTTTTGGGTTTTTATCTTCTTTGATAATCACTGCTGCATTTTCGTCAAATCTGACATAAGATCCATCTGCTCTTCTAATTGGTTTCTTTGTTCTAACAACGACTGCTTTTACAACATCACCTTTTTTTACAACGCCACCAGGTGTTGCTGTTTTAACAGAAGCCACAATGACATCACCAACGCCAGCATATTTTCTATAAGAACCACCTAAACATCTAATGCACATAATTTCTTTTGCACCAGTGTTATCAGCTACTTTTAATATTGATTGTTGCTGTACCATGATTTATAGTACCTCCCTTTCTTCTTTCTTATTTTATAATAGCCTTCTCTACGATTTCTACAACTCTAAATCTTTTATCTTTAGATAAAGGTCTAGTTTCCATTACTTTTACTTTATCGCCGATTCCACATTCGTTGTTTTCATCATGAGCTTTTAATGTATATGTTTTTCTTTGAACTTTTCCGTAAGTTTTATGTTTCTCACTAGTTTCAACTGCTACTACTACTGTTTTATCCATTTTATTAGATGTAACAATACCAGTCATGACTTTACGAAGATTTCTTTCTTCCATTTCTTGAATCCTCCTTTTCTTTTTGGATTATTTATTTTCAGCTAATTTTCTTTGTGTTAATACTGTATTAATTCTTGCAATGTCTTTCTTAACTTCATTAATTTTCATAGGATTATCTAAACCATTGGTTGCTAAACTAAATCTTAGCTTGAATAATTCTGATTTTAATTCTCCTAATTCTTTTTCTAATTCTGGTGAAGACATTTCTCTTATTTTACTAATCTTCATCACTTTCACCACCTATTTCAGTTTCTTTTTTAACAAATTTACACTTAACAGATAGTTTCATAGCAGCAAGTCTTAAGGCTTCTCTTGCTATTTCTTCAGATACACCTGCTATTTCAAACATAACTCTTCCTGGTTTTACAGCTGCAACCCAGTATTCTACTGCGCCTTTACCTCTATCCATACGAGTTTCTGCTGGTTTCTTTGTTATTGGCTTATCTGGGAAGATTTTAATCCAAACCTTTCCACCTCTTTTAATATAACGTGTCATAGCAACACGGGCAGATTCTATTTGGTTCGTTGTGATTAAACCAGCATCTATTGCTTGTAATCCATATTCACCATCTGTTACTCTGTTTCCTCTTGTTGCTCTACCTCTATTTCTACCTTTTTGTTGTTTTCTATACTTTGTTCTTTTTGGCATTAATGGCATTATTCTTCCCC
>CATZDQ010000162.1 GCA_958417695.1 uncultured Clostridiaceae bacterium
GATGATATGGGACTTCGGAAAGACCATACAAGTTATCACCTTACTATTAGATTATGTACAACAAGAAGAACATCCAAAGCCAAGTATGGTAATTAGTCCAAGTTCTTTATGTTTAAATTGGGAAAATGAAATTCAAAAATTTGCACCAACTTTAAAGAAAATGGTAATTCATGGTACGGCAGAAGAAAGAAGAAATCAAATTAAAAAGGTTCTAGATTATGATGTGGTAATTACCTCTTATGATTTATTAAAACGAGATATAGAACTGTATAAAGAACATGGTTATCAATTCCAATATAGTATTGCAGATGAGGCACAGTATATTAAAAATAATCATACACAAAATGCAAAAGCTATTAAGGAAATAGAAGCACAGACAAGATATGCATTAACAGGCACACCAATTGAAAATTCTTTATCGGAGTTATGGTCTATCTTTGATTTTATTATGCCGGGATATTTATTTAGTTATAAAAAATTTAAAGAATTATATGAGACACCTATTGTCAAAGAAGAAGACCATGAAGCTATGAAAAAATTAAAAATGTTAATAGAGCCATTTATTTTAAGACGAATTAAGACAGAAGTATTAACTGAATTGCCGGATAAGAGTATTACGGTTCTACATAATGAAATGCAGGACGAACAACTAAAAATTTATGCTTCCTACATGGCAAATGCAAAACAAGAAGCCATGACAGAAATGCAAGTAAATGGTTTTGAAAAAAGCCAAATTAAGATATTAGCCCTACTAATGAGATTAAGACAAATCTGTTGCCATCCGGGTTTATTTATTGAAAATTATACAGGAGAGAGTAGCAAATTAAATCAGTGTATAGAGATTTTAAAAGATGCAGTAGCAGCAGGACATAAGATTTTACTTTTTTCTGGCTACACAGGGATGTTTGAATTTATGGAGAAGGCTTTGAAAAAAGAAAACATTGCGTATTTTAAATTAACTGGTCAAACAAAGGTAGCAGAGAGGATTAAATTAGTAGAAGAATTTAATAACAATGAAGAAATTAAGGTCTTTTTGATTTCTCTAAAGGCTGGTGGAACTGGTCTAAACTTAATAGGGGCAGACATGGTAATTCATTATGATCCTTGGTGGAATTTGTCAGCAGAAAATCAGGCAACAGATAGAACTTATCGTATTGGTCAGAAGAGAAATGTGCAGGTATACAAGCTAATTACCAAAAATTCAATAGAGGAAAAGATTTTTGAATTGCAACAAAAGAAGGCTAAGCTAATTGATAATATGTTGTCTACAAATGAAACTTTTGTAAATAAACTTACAAAGGAAGATATTATGGAGTTATTTAGAGAGTAGATAGGAAAGTGAGGAGGAGAAAATGAAAAACTATGTTACAATTATTGGCGGTGGTCTTGCCGGTGCAGAAGCTGCCTATCAAATTGCTAAAGCAGGTATTCCAGTAAAATTATATGAAATGAAGCCAGTTCGTTTTTCTCCTGCACATAGTAGTGAGAACTTAGCAGAGATTGTGTGTAGTAATTCGTTTAAGTCTAATTTACATACCAATGCATGTGGTCTATTAAAGGAAGAATTAAGACTTTTGGATAGTCTATTAATTCGTATTGCTGATGAAACAGCAGTTCCTGCTGGACAAGCTCTAGCGGTGGATAGAGAGGCTTTTTCTAAAAAGGTAACAGAAGTGTTAGAGAAAAATGAAAATATAGAAATTATTCATCAAGAAGTAGAAGATATAGAAGAACTAGCTAAAGAAGGGATTGTTGTTGTGGCAACAGGACCACTGACCTCAGATAAGTTGTCCGATAATATTGCTAAAATAACTGGACAAGATAAATTGCATTTTTATGATGCAGCAGCGCCAATTGTATTAAAAGATTCTGTAGATATGGATATTGCTTTTTGGGGAGACCGCTATGAGCAAGAAAGGGCAAAAGATGAAACAGTAGAAGATTGGCAAGTTAGAAGGAAAACTGTAGAAGAAGCGGATTATATGAATTTGCCAATGAATCAGGAAGAATATGAAACTTTTTGGGAAGCTTTAGTAAATGCAGAAGTCGTAGAACTACATGAATTTGAAAAAAGAGAAATTTTTGAAGGATGTATGCCAATTGAAGTGATGGCTAAAAGAGGAAAAGATACGCTGCGATTTGGACCTTTAAAGCCAGTTGGTTTTACAGACCCTAGAACTGGTAGAAGACCATATGCAGTTGTACAATTAAGACAAGATAATATGGCTGGGGATTTATACAACCTAGTGGGATTTCAAACCAATTTGAAGTTTGGTGAGCAGAAAAGGGTTTTTCAAATAATACCAGGCTTAAAAGAGGCAGAATTTGTGAAATATGGTGTTATGCATAGAAATACCTTTCTTAATGCACCAAAATTGTTAGATAAAACTTATCAACTAAAACAAAATTCTAATATTTATTTTGCAGGACAAATTACAGGGGTAGAAGGATATGTAGAGTCTATTAGTTCCGGTATGGTAGTAGCTTTAAATGTGATTAATCAATTTAAACAAAAAATGGGGAAAGTTGTCTTTTCAGAGGAGACAATGATTGGTGCTATTTCTACTTATATAGCTACACCAAATGATAAGTTTCAGCCGATGAATGCTAATTTTGGTATTTTACCTCCTTTGAGAGAGAAAATAAGAGATAAAAAAGAACGATATGAGAAGTTGGCAGATAGAGCAATAGAAAAATTAGAAAGAGAGTATTAATTCTAAATTAGAGTTAATGCTCTTTTTTGCTTAGAAATACAGGATTATGACAAGTTATACTTACATAAAATAGAAAATTTTATGTAAAATTGTTGAAAATGAGAATCTTTTGTGCTAAAATAATAAGTAGTTAGATTATATATTTTTTGAAAGGGGAAAAATATGAGAGAAGAAGCCAAAGAGAAGAAAAGTTTAAGATTGAAAGTAAAAACATTGAGTGATGCCAAAAGATGGTTTAGTAAAGGACTTCATAATATTATAGAAAAATTTAGAACAAAAAATAGAGATGGTTCTGATAAAACATTAGCAGAACTAGCAAGAGATGGAAAATATACAGAAATATTTAAATTTGCAGTAAGAGAGAAATTGGTTACAATAGCTGATAAACAAAGCATAAGCAAACAATATCGTATTGAAGATGAATATGATATAAAGAAAGAGAATCTTGAAATAGAACACGAGAATGGTCAGATTAGTGATAGGAAATATAGAAAAGAATTAGAAAATATAGAATATGCTAAACAAAAACATCTTTATGCAAATGATTTACCAGGTTCATTAGAAGAAAGACCTGCTAATCCTAGATTACAAAGAATTGGTAGAACAGTTAAAAATATAGTATTAGCACCAATAAGGGCTGCAAAGTATGTAGGAAGAAAAGTACAATCTTTTGTTAGAGGGTCAAAAGTAGCGTTATTAACTACTGGAAAAGTGGTACAAAAAAGTGCTGTAGCTGTTAAGAATACAGTTAAAAATCAAATAGACCCCGTCGCACAGCAAGTAAAAGAAGCAGAGAATGCTAAAATAGAAATGAAAACAGCAGAGAAATCTAAGGAATTAGATGAGACAGCTACGTTGGCTAAGAAAAAAGAAATATTTGATAATAGTTCTAAAGCGGTACAAAATCAAATTTTTGATAGAGATTATAAATTAGCTATGAAAGAAGATGCAAAAAGAGAAAGAGAAGCGCAAAGAAGAAAAAATTTACATATGGATGAAGAAGCTATTCCTGTAAATCATGAAAAGGCTGCTTCTGTACAGGATAAAGAAGATACAAAAAAGATAGAAAGAGTGGATGGAGAGGTATTGACGAAAGAAGAAGTAGCAGCTATTTATGGTGAAGATAGAG
>CATZDQ010000163.1 GCA_958417695.1 uncultured Clostridiaceae bacterium
TTATGAGTTTTGAAGAAATGGATGCTATGATGTATAAAATTGAAGGAGAAGATTTGTATTTAATTGGTACGTCTGAGCATTCTATGATTGGTAAATTCAAAGACCAAATTTTAAAGAAAGAAGATTTACCTTATACGATGACTTCTTATTCTCCTTGTTTTAGAAAAGAAAAAGGAGCTCATGGTATTGAAGAGCGTGGTGTTTATCGTATCCATCAATTCGAAAAACAAGAAATGATTGTGGTATGTGAGCCAGAACAAAGTTATGAATGGTATGATAAGATGTGGTCTTATACTGTAGAATTATTTAGAAGTATGGATGTTCCTGTACGTACATTAGAATGTTGTAGTGGCGATTTAGCTGATTTAAAATCTAAAAGTTGTGATGTAGAAGCTTGGAGTCCTAGACAACAAAAATATTTCGAAGTAGGTAGTTGTTCGAATTTAACAGATGCACAAGCACGTAGATTAGGTATTCGTATTAAAGGTGAAAAGGGAAATTATTATGCACATACACTTAATAATACAGTAGTTGCACCTCCTCGTATGCTAATTGCTCTTGTAGAAAATAATTATCAACCAGATGGTAGTGTTATTGTTCCTGCAGTTTTACGTCCTTACATGGGTGGTTTAGAAAAAATAACCCCAAAAAAATAGTTTTAGACCCAATAAACTTGGGTTAGAAAGGAGAAGCTATGCTTATAAAAAATCCAGAATTTAAAATTTCTGCGGTTTCCCCTAAACAATATCCAGATGATGATTTACCTCAGATTGTCTTAGTTGGAAAATCGAATGTTGGAAAATCCTCTTTTATTAATACTTTGGTAAATCGAAAAAAATTAGCAAGAACTAGTAGTGAGCCTGGTAAAACTAGACAAATTAATTTTTATGATATGGACCATCAATTTTATTTTGTGGATTTACCCGGCTATGGTTATAGTAAAATGTCCAAGCAAGAACAGATAAAAGTGGGACAGTTTATTGAGCAATATCTATCACAAAGTAAAAATATTTCTTTAATCATCTTTCTAATAGATATTCGTCATGCCCCTTCTGAAAATGATAGATTAATGTATCAATATATTATGCAAGCACAAAAGCCTTGTATGATAATTGCCAATAAGGCTGATAAAATTGCAGTTACAAAAGTAGACAAACAAGTAGAAGATTTGCAAATGGCATTAAATCCTTTAAAGGATTTACCTTTTCTTCCTTTTTCTGCTGAAAGAAGAATTTATACAGATGCAGTATGGGATACGATTGAGCATTATCTTGCACAAAAATAATTATATTTTATTTTTTGATAGTTTAATTTCAAAAGCTGGGAGTATCTACGAAGAACGTAGATACTCCCTTTTTTAAATGGTTCTTAGAGTGAACTCTTCTCCTTTTATTATTTTGACACTTCCTTGTTCTATCAAGGAAGACAGTGTTTTTTCTACTATCTGCCTATTACTTAACAAACCTTGAGAAATATAAAACACCTTACTCCTTGGATGCTTGTATAGAAAAAACAATATTTTATCTTCTGTCCTTATTCGATAAAATCTTTTTTGCTTTTTAACAATATTTCCTTTCCATATCATTTTATCCAAAAAGTTATTTAATTCACTCCTTTTACTATACGGAATGTCTTGCTTTACCCTTTCTATATTTTTATGGTTGTTTAATCGCTCCCAGAATTTTTCTTCTAGAGAATTAGAATCAAAGCTAGGTCTCCTTACTGTCTCATAGAATTCTTCTGTAGAGACTTCAATATGCCCTCTTTCTAACCAATTTTGAAAACATTCTCCTGTGATTCCAAACTTTTCTTTAAGTACTTCCTCTGATACTCTTTCCCTTGTTAATAGGTACCTAATGGTCGCATCCTCTTCCAATACCTCTATATCTTTCAAAAAGTTACACACATACACTGGCGTCTCTTCTTCGATATAGTTATTTACTATCCACGTCCTCCAGTCCTTTCTTATAATTAGTTCATTTTCTTTTAATTCACGTAAGAGAGAACTTAAATCTGCTTTAGTCATACCTGTAGCATTTAGTAATTCCTGATTGGTACGTTCTGCCTTTGTTTGGAACAGTTCCATTACTTGTGCAGCCCTTGTTTTCGGTAAGTCTATCCTAGATACCTTTCGATTTCCACACTCAAAAGTCACTTTATCCATTAGGTTTTCTTCTATTAACCTTTTTGTAATAGTACCTAAGACTAAATCCTCTAACCAAACTTCTATGGAAGTACTTGTTAAATCTCCTGTTATATGAATTCTTGGAAACTCACAAGCAAAACCAACCAATATCCATCTTGTTTTTAACATGTCCGTTGTAGTCATCTTTACTTTCCGCATTTTTTTCCTCCATTTTTTTATAAAATTCGTACTGTCTTCATTTTTTACAGTAACTTTTCAAAACCTACTTACCTTATTATACCATTTAATTTATATATTGTCTACATAATGTAAATAGCAACTGGAAGTTATTCCAACAGTATTCTTTTTCTATTTAATAACATAGCTATTTTTTTGAACTTATTTATCTGTATGGACTTGATACATACTTCTTCTGTTAAAAAAATTCATACACAAAAACGATAGGAAAAACCTATCGTTTTTGTGCATCTTCTATAACATATACCGATTTACTGTTTATTACAAATTAATTACAAATCCAGAATCCTTGTTTAAAATTCTTTTAGCTTTTAAATGCGCATCTATGACTCTACTAACTTCTGCATAGTCTTTTCTTGGAAAAGCTCTTTGAATGTCCATCTTTTTAACATTCGGATTCTCATTAATAAAATATAAGACTTTTCCGAAAATAAGTACTTTATATCTATTTTCGCCAGGTAAAAATCTAAGCCATTTCTCTTGTTCTAGCATTTCTATTATTTCTTCTGCCTGTGTTGGAAACTTATATTCCAAAATGGCTTTTGAAATATACTCTTGCTTCATGATATAGTGTAATATCTCCTTATATTCTTCCTTCTGGAATATATTACTTTTTTGTATTTGGCTGATGGTACCATCTTCATGTCTTTCTATTACCTCTTCCTTGAATAATTTATCTACAATTTCTTGTACAGATTTGGGGCTTATAGAACATAATTGTGCCAACTCATCAACAGAGACCCTCCAACCTTTACTTAATATCTTATTAACCTCTGCTTCTTTTGACATCTCTTGTTTTTGTGATACCGATAATATTGAAATATTTTTATATCTCCATTTTCCTTTCTGAATTTTAAAGACTTCTCCTTCCTGTTGTAACTGTGCTAATACTTGACACATAGTAGGATAGCTAACAGAAACTATTTCTACAATCTCTGCTGTCTTTACAATTCCTTTTTCTTTTATAAAGGCTAGAATTTGTTCCCTTGTCTTCTCTTGCTTTCTTGTAACCTTGCCACTCGTACTTACCAACTCTACTGCTTCAGGCGCATCTTTATATCTCCATATTCCACTTTTGATTTTAAAGATTTCCCCCTCCTGTTGTAATTGTACTAATACTCGATACATACTAGAAGAACCAACAGATACAATTTCTAAGAACTCTGCTGTCTTTGCAATTCCTTTTTCTTTTATAAAAGCTAAGATTTGTTCCTTTGCTTCTTTTTGTTTTCTTGCAGCCTCTACTCTTGCATTTATCGGCTTTGCTTCTTCAGGAACATCTTTATATCTCCATTTTCCATTTTTTATTTTAAAGATTTCTCCCTCCTGCTGTAATTGTATTAATACTCCACACATAGTAGGATAACTAACGGATACAAGCTCTAAAAACTCTGCTGTCTTTACAACTCCTTTTTCTTTTATAAAAGC
>CATZDQ010000164.1 GCA_958417695.1 uncultured Clostridiaceae bacterium
GTCAGTACAAAGTATACAACTTGTTATCCATTAGATAGTACAGCAGATAACACACAAGTGATAGAAAACCAAGCAAATGGAGAAAAAGCAAGTGTGCAAAATTGGCTAACCAATACAAAGATTTATGGAGATGCTCTTCGAGAAGTTTCTAAAAGTGGAGATGCTGATACAAATTGGTATGGTGATTATGTACGATATATGTGTTTAAATAATCCATTTGCGGTACGTAGTGGTGCTGTTACATCAGAAAAATTAGCAGGGTTATTTTATATGTACCCGCATAATGGTACTAGTCACTATTTCCATGGCTTTAGAGCAGTATTAGTTGTAGGCTAGTAAATTGTCCAAAGAAGAAACAAAAGCAATAGAATTATAGAAATAGGTAATAAATAATAACATAAAAGTAGTAAGAAGAACGAGAATGTTTAGTTGCATTCTTGTTTTTTCTATTTAGTTGATTATTAGAATAAAAGGTATAATCTTTTTTAAAATAACAATAATAAGAATAGCGAGTAAAAAAGTGAATAAAATAGAATAAAGCAAAACAAGATAGGAAGGAATTTATATCATGAAAATTCGATATTTTGACCATGCAGCTACAACAGCTGTGAAAGAAGAGGTTTTAAAGGAGATGTTACCGTATTTTAGCATAGAATATGGAAATGCCTCTTCTTTATATAGTGTAGGCAGAATGGCTAGAAAAGGGTTAGAACAAGCAAGACAAAGAGTAGCGAGTGCTTTAAATGCCGATGCTAAGGAAATTTACTTTACCTCTTGTGGTAGTGAGAGTGATAATCTAGCATTAAAAGGTGTATGTTATGCTAATCAAGATAAAGGAAAACATATTATTACAACTAAAATTGAACATCTAGCTATATTACAAACCTGTCAGACATTAGAAAGACAAGGATATGAAGTAACTTATTTACCAGTAGATGCAGAAGGAATGGTATCTTTACAAGAATTAGAAAATGCAATAAAGGACACGACTATTCTGATTAGCATCATGTTTGCTAATAATGAAATTGGCACGATTGAGCCCATTTATGAAATTGGGCAGATAGCTAAAAAACATGGGATTTTATTTCATACCGATAGTGTGCAAGCCATTGGCAATGTACCAATTGATGTTCAAAAGTTACAAATAGATTTATTATCCATGTCTGCACATAAATTTTATGGACCAAAGGGTGTTGGTGCTTTATATGTAAGAGAAGGTGTGAATTTTGAAAGAATCCAAGATGGTGGTCATCAAGAAAAAAATAAAAGGTCAGGAACAGAAAATGTAGCAGGGATTGTAGGGTTAGGTAAAGCTATAGAACTAGCCTATCAGGATTTCGACAAATATAATCAAAAGTTAATACAATTAAGAGATAGGTATATTTCCCAAGTAGAAAAGCTTATTCCAGATGCCAAACTAAATGGGCATAGAACGAAACGATTGCCAGGGAATACTAATTTTTCTTTCCCATTCATAGAAGGAGAAGAATTATTATTAAGATTAGATGCTAGAGGAATTTGTGCGTCTACCGGAAGTGCTTGTTCATCTGGAAATCCAAGCCCTTCTCATGTACTTTTATCTATCGGTTTGCCAAGTCAAATGTCTCAAGGAACGCTGCGTGTAACTATAGGAGAAGAAAATACGATGGAAGATATGGAATACTTAATTCAAAATTTAACACAAATAGTAGAGCAATTAAGACAAAAAAATCCAGAATATCAAAGTTAAAAAAATAAATTAGAAAGTAACAAAAATAGATAAAACGTATAAAAAGACAAAAAGAGCATCATACTAAAACTAAAATAAGAAGAAGGGTGCGCTTAAGAAACCATGGAAAAAGTAAAAAAAGTAGGAATTGGTATAACAGCAGGAGTCATTAGTGGTCTATTTGCGTCAGGTGGTGGACTACTTTTGGTTCCTGCTTTTATCTATTTATTAAAATTACGAGACAGAGAAGCAAGAGGAACCTCCGTTTTTTGCATATTACCAATGGTTCTTACTAGTAGTATTTTTTATTATCAAGGTAATTATATGAAATGGGATATTGGTATCAAATGTGCAATTGGTGGAATTATAGGAGGTATAATAGGCGCTAAATTATTAAGAAAATTACCCACTAAATATGTGAAAATTGCTTTTACAGTTTTTTTACTATATGTTTCTATGAAAATGTTTTTTCAATAAAATTGGAAATAAGCAGAAAGAAGGGAAAGTATTGGAGATTGTTTTTGGCATCTTAGCAGGTATTGTAACTGGATTAGGAATGGGAGGAGGTACAGTTCTTATCTTACTACTTTCTTTCTTTATGGGGATGGAGCAACATGTGGCACAAGCTACCAATTTAATTTTCTTTATTCCAACGGCAGTAGCTGCAATTATTATCAATGGGAAACAAAAGAATGTAAATGTAAAATTAGGTATAGAAATTGCCATTTATGGTATTATCGGAGCTATCATCGGCGCTGTTATTTCAGAAAACTTAGAGGCACATACTTTAAGAAAATATTTTGCTATATTTATTTTTATAATTGCATTACATGAAATATATACATTCTATAAAACGTATAGAAAAAAGGAAAAAAAGACATAATAAGAGTATATCAATAATTGTAAAAGGAGGAGAAAATGGATATGAAATTTATAAAAGGAATGGTAGTAGGAGGAATTGTATCAGCAGGTGCCGCTTTTATGTACAAAGAAATGAGTGGAAGAAATAGAAAACAAATGATAAAAAAAGGAAAACAATTTGCAAGAAAAATGGGAATTATGTAAGAGAAGTGTCCATGGGGGACGTTCTTGAATGGCAAAATTGCCATATAGAAACGTCCCCCATGGACATTTTTCTTAACTTGCTTTTTATGTAAGGTATGGTATAATAAAACATATTAAAAAAAGAAAAATTAAAGGAGAAACCATATGAAAAGAAATGAAACTAGACCAATTCAAGTTGGTAAGGTAACAATAGGTGGACAAAATAGAGTGGTTATTCAATCGATGGCAAATACAAAAACAAAGGATGTAGAGGCGACCGTAAAACAGATTTTAGCTTTAGAAGAAGCAGGTTGTGAGATTATTAGAGTGGCTTGCTTAGATAAAGAAGATGCTAAGGCTATAAAGCAAATTAAAGAGCAGATACATATTCCAATTGTAGCAGATATCCATTATGATTATGAAATTGCATTAGAAGCCATAGAAGCAGGAGTGGATAAAGTTAGAATTAATCCAGGTAACATTGGTAGTAAAGAAAGAGTGGAAAAAGTAGTAGAAGCATGTAGAAAAAGAAAGGTACCAATTCGTATAGGGGTTAATAGTGGTTCTTTAGAAAAGGATTTATTAGAAAAATATGGTGGGAGACCTACTGCTAAAGCGATGGTGGAGAGCGCAAGAAGGCATGTGGAAATTTTAGAATCTTTAAATTTTTATGATATTTGTTTGTCTTTGAAAGCTTCTGATTTAGATTTGTGTATAGAGGCATATGAGGAAGCTAGTCAGACTTTTAATTACCCTTTACATATTGGTATAACAGAAGCAGGTACTGCTTTTAGTGGTACTATTAAGTCTAGTATTGGTTTAGGTGTTTTACTAAGAGAAGGAATTGGCGATACACTTCGTGTTTCCCTATCAGATGACCCAATTGAGGAAGTAAAAGTTGCCAAAGAAATTTTGAAAAATTGTGATTTATATCACAACGCACCTAAATTGGTTGCATGTCCTACTTGTGGAAGAACACAAATTGATTTAATTCCGATTGCTAAACAAGTGGA
>CATZDQ010000165.1 GCA_958417695.1 uncultured Clostridiaceae bacterium
GGTGATGATAGGTCTCACTTTGTATACTTATTGTTTATCTTATTTAATCATACCGATTTTCTTAATAGGGTACTTAGGCTATGCTTTATATTTAAAAAAAATACAAATTAAACAAATATTGGTATTGGGAATACCTATCTTCCTACTTGCTTTGCCACTAATGACTATGTTACTGGTTAATAATGGGATTTTAGAACCAATGCAGTGGGGACCTTTTACGATAACTAAATTATTAGAATATAGGCAAAATGAAATTGCGATTTCAAATATATGGAATCATGGAATAGAAACAATTTTACGTATTTTTACAAGTGAGAATATTTTATATGCAGTAGAAATTCCATTTTTTATAATAGGGATACTAGTAGCTGTAAAAGAGACAATTATTAGTATAAAAGAGAAAAAATGGAGTTTGGACGCGGTTATGCTCATCGTTTTTATTGCTGTCTTATTTACTATGCTATTAGTAGAAGGTGTCAATTCGAATAAAGCAAATGCGATTTATATACCTATTATTTATTATGCAGCTTCTGGAATTTTAGCTTTATGTAAGAAGTCAATGTGGCTACTAATTATAGCAATAGGCGTATTTATTATGTTATTTGTAAACTATATGGTTTATTATTATATGCAGATAGCTCAATATGCCAGAAGTCCGTATGAAAGTAGAGATTTATATGAAATAGCAATTTGGATAGAACAAGAAGAACAGTTTAAAAATGCGAATAAATATATCATAACGAAAGATTTGAGTAGGCCGGAGATATACTTTATGCTAGCTCAGAAGGTTTCACCATATGTGTTTGCACAAACCAAGCAAGTACAGGATTATCCATTAGAAGGAGGAAACCAAATGCAAATGCTACAAAGTTATGAAAAACATTATTTTGATATGAATCAAGAAGCATTTGAACAATTAGAAAAAGGAAATCAGGAAATGATTTTTATTATAGACCAATATTACGAATTACTGATTTCATTACTACAAAAAAAAGGACTAAATACTGTACAAAAACGGAAGTTTTATGATTTTATATCCATAAAGAAAAGAGGAAACTTTAAATGAATTTTGATGAAGACAGAATCATAAATCCAGAAATAGAAGACTTAGTGGAAGAGAAAATTGAGAATTCTTTGAGACCACAAGTACTTGCTGAATATATTGGACAAGATAAAGTAAAAGAAAACATGAAAATATATATAGAAGCCGCTAAAAAAAGAAAGGAACCACTAGATCATGTATTATTATATGGTCCTCCCGGTCTTGGAAAAACTACTTTAGCAGGTATTATTTCCAATGAAATGCATTCAAACATGAAAATTACATCAGGCCCTGCTATAGAAAAACCGGGAGATTTAGCAGCTATTCTAACTAACTTGGCAGAATTTGATGTTTTATTTATAGATGAAATTCATCGACTAAATAAAAGCGTCGAAGAAATTTTATATCCTGCTTTGGAAGACTATACATTAGACATTGTTATTGGAAAAGGACCTAGTGCAAAATCCATTCGTTTGGATTTACCCAAATTTACTTTAATTGGAGCAACTACTAAGGCAGGTTCTTTAACAACACCATTACGTGATCGCTTTGGTATTGTACATCGCTTAGAGTTATATTCAGAAGAAGATTTAGCAACAATTGTTAGACGTTCAGCAGCTATTTTAGAAATGACAATTGATGAAGAATCTAGTAGAGAGATTGCTAGACGTTCTAGAGGAACTCCTAGAATTGCTAACCGTTTATTAAAAAGGGTAAGAGATTATGCTGCAGTATTGGCTGATGGAAATGTAGATTTAAAAATTACGAAGATAGCATTAAATCGTTTGGAAATTGATGAAATGGGGTTAGATGATATTGATCGCAAAATATTAGAAACCATGATTATAAAATATCAAGGAAGACCTATTGGAATTGATACATTAGCAACTACCATAGGAGAAGAAGTAGAAACAATAGAAGATGTATATGAACCATATTTAATTCAAATTGGATTTATTGCCAGAACACCAAGAGGAAGAATTCCTATGCCAGCAGCTTATTATCATATTGGGGTGCCATACGAGTCATAAATAGAAAAAAGGGGAGAACCAATGAAAACCAAAAAACAAAAGTGTATTTTTACATTAGGTTTTTTATTAGCATTAAGTTTATTATTTTTCTTTCTAACAAAACAATTAGAAACAAGTCGAGTATTTTATGGAGAAAGTAGTATTCAGCAAGAAGGAACACTAATATCTAGTACACAACTATATGGTAATAAGGATGTTGTCAAAATAGAACAAAGCTTTGAAGCAAAAGCATCTCATCTTTCACAAATTAAAATCTATTTTCCCAAGACAAATTATGAAGAAATTATACAAAGCAAAGATAAAGTACGTATTGGGATAACAGATGACAAAGGAAAGCTTATTCAAGAAGAAACGATACAATATAAGAATTATATAGCACAAGAAAATACCTATCTATTTACTTTTCCACAGCAAGCACAATCTAAGGGAAAAGAATATCATTTGTATATACAAATGCAGCAAGCAAGCATAGATATAAATTTATTAAAACAAATGAATTCTTCCATACCTGTAAAAATAGATGGAGAACCGGTAGAAAACACGGCACTAAAAATGAATGTTTATTACCAAAATACGACTGCTATGCAAAGTACATATATTGCCTTTTGGACAATAGGAATCATTAGTACCCTAATAGCCATTAGGATATATGAAAGACCAAATTGCAAACCAGAGCAGATATTTTTATATGTAGTACCCTTTTTTTGTATACTCTTTACATTAGCTATGCCAATTAGCAAAGGACATGACGAAACGATACACTGGTATAAGGTCTATGAACAAGCAGAAGGTAGAATTTTTGGAAAACAAGAGGAGGCATATTTACCAAAAGGAGTTGTGCAAGCTTTTCAAATAGAAGATGCACAGACAAAAGAAACCTCTTATGCATCTATTTTTAAAGAGAAAGAAGATACCATAGATGACCAGAGAGTAACTTTGAAAACTAGAACAGCTACGTATTCACCCATTACCTATTTACCACAAGTAGTCAGTGTGAAAATAGCGAGTCTATTTACTAATCATGCGACGATTATAGCATATATAGCAAGACTTAGTAATATAGCAGTTTGTTTGTTTTTACTATATGAAGCAATCAAGATGATTCCATATGGCAAAAATGCTATTTTATTAATTTCCCTAATTCCAATAGCCATAGAAGGCTTCTCAACGATTAGTGCAGATGGTATAACCATTAGTAGTTCTATTTTACTAATTAGCTATATTTTAAAATTAAGAGAAGAAAAACAAGATTTAATTACTAATAAACAAATAGCTATATTGGGGATTTTAGGTGTGGTGGTAGCTATTAGTAAAACGGTTTATTTACCAATTGTAGGGATGATATTTTTACTTCCAAAAGAGAAATTCCAAACACCTAAAAAGAAAAATTTAATTTTAGTAGGTTTGTTAGTAGTAGCAGCTTTAGTGGATATAGGGTGGTATTTTTTGAATGGATTAACACAAGTAGCTATTAATAACTCAGCAATTATTCAAAAAGGGATTTTAATGACTGACCCTATAGGTACCATACAACAATTTTTGTATACAATCATTAATCGATTTAGTATTTATTTTAATGAAGTATTTGGTGGAAAATTGGGATGGAACGAATATGTAGATATTTTAATTGTTCCATATCTCCTAGCTTTTACACTGTTTACA
>CATZDQ010000166.1 GCA_958417695.1 uncultured Clostridiaceae bacterium
TCTCTCTTAAGAAATCATAGCCTTGTTCTGGTCCATAGCCTCTGAAAGTTTCTTTTTGCCCCATCTCTTCTATGGCTTTATGCATAGCTTCTATTACAACTGGTGCAATAGGGAGCGTGACATCTCCTATACCTAATTTGATAATTTTTTTATCTGGATTCTCTTTTTGATAATTTGCTACTTTTTTAGCAATCGTAGAAAATAAATAACTATTTTGTAATTTTAAGTAATTTTCATTTAATTTCATCTTTTTTCCCTCCCTTTTAGACCTCCATATATCCTTCAAAAACAGATACAGCAGGGCCTTTCATATAAACATGATTGTCTTCTTTTTTCCACTCGATTTCTAAAATGCCACCTAATAATTCTACTTCTACTTTTCTTTTGGTATAACCATTTAATATACTGGCTACCACGGTTGCACAAGTTCCTGTCCCACATGCCATCGTCTCTGCTGAACCTCTTTCCCAAACACGCATTTTCAAATGTGTTTCATCTATGATTTGTACAAATTCTACATTCACTCTATTGGGAAAGTGTTTATCGATTTCAACTATCTTTCCGTATTTTTCTACTGGGAAGTTACTTACTTCTTTTACAAAGGTTACAGCATGCGGATTTCCCATGGATACACCTGTAAATTCAAATTCTGTTTCTTCTAATTTAAGTTTTACATGATGGCTTCCTTGTTCATCTGAATGCATTGGTATTTTTTCTGGTTCTAAAATAGGTTCTCCCATGTCCACACATACGGATTCTACGTTTCCATTCTTTTGAAATAGTTGTAGATACTTCACACCTGCTAATGTTTCAATTGCAAGCTTTTCTTTATCTGACAAATGCTTATCATGGATAAACTTTCCGAACACAGCGAATACCATTTCCACACATTTCTGCTTCACTGCCATCATAATTAAAAATTCTCATTTTAAAGTCAGCTATTGTGCTATCTTCAATTAAAATTAGTCCATCTGAGCCTATACCAAAGTGTCTGTTACTAACAAATCGAGCTAGGTCTGACGGTCTATCTATTTTTTGCCCATTTTCTGTGCAATCTATATAGACATAGTCATTTCCTAGCCCATGCATTTTTGTAAATTTTATCATAATCTTCACCTCTTAAGGGTATTAATAACCAATAAAATGTATTTACATCTTATCGTTTGTTATTTTATCATATGTTTTCTAAAAAAGAAAGATTCTCTAAAAAAATATATTACTTTTTTATTCACTAAATAATAAAAATTTACATAGAAAATGCCCTAATCTCTCTAGGGCATTTTTTTCAAAGGGGATTATTTACATTAAGGATATCTCGTATAGACGTATAGGCATCCACTTCCTTTCTTCCTTATCTTATCTTTTCTATTGTAATATTTTACTAATTTCTCTTTGGGTAAGTACTTTTCCTTGACTTACTAATTTTTCATTTATTACTAAGCCAGGTACATTCTTTACGCCATATTTTTCAATAGCGTTTTGGTCATCTAATTTTTCAACCTGCACATCACCTCCTACACTTTCTATGGCTCTTGTCGTCATTTTATATAATTGCATTCCATTTTTACAATTGGACCCTATTATTTTTACTTTCATTTTTCCTTCCTTACCTACCTTTCTTTACTTTATCATCTTTTTTCTTACCTCCCTCCTTTGTTGTACTTATTATATCCATACATTGTGTTTTTTGATTGTTCTTTTATTGCACTTTTAGTAAAGAATGTGTGTTAGTTTTGTGTATACTTTCTTAAGATTTTCTTTCTTTTTTCCTTAAAGAAGATAGACATCTTCTTCATTTTTTGTTATCCTAAAAACAGGAGGAAATTTATATGAATATTGGAATAGATATAGATGATACGATAACTTATAGTTATGATAACTTTTTGATTTATGCGCTAGAATATGATAAAACTTTACGTGGAACTGGAATTATAGAAAAGAACATGAAATATGATGATGATTTTGATTGGACAGATGAAGAAACACAAGCTTTTTATAGAAAATACTTTATACAAGCTTTTGGAAATGTCAAACCTAAGATGGATGCTATTCCCATTTTACAGCAATTATATCAAGATGGTCATCACTTAATTTTTATTACTTCTAGAAATGACAAGCATTCCTCTATTGCAGATATCATGACAAAGCAATGGATGGATACTTATCAAATTCCTTATACTAAGATTATCACAAAAGTCTTATATAAAGGTCCTATTTGTGAGCAAGAGCAGATAGACTTATTTATAGATGACAGTTGGGGACAGTGTACTTTTGTTGCGGACCATTATCCTATTTCGGTTCTTCTTTATGATGAGTATCACCGATTTAATTCTTACCCTGGTCTAACTATTGTGAATAATTGGAAGGAAATTTATACTTATGTCCAATATATGTTAAAATAGAAAAAGAGTCCTATAAGATTCTTCAGTTTATTGACAAAGTATAGCATAATAAATTCAATAAGATAAATAGTAAGTTGCAGTGGAGATGTATTTATCTCATAATATATAGAGTAATAATAGAATAAAAAATCATAAGAAATGGTGGTATGTTGTAATGAAAAAATTAAATTGCGTATTGATAATAGTTGCTATATTAGGAATCGTGTCTTCAATTTCTTTTTTCAGCAAAGAAGGATATGCAATAAATGTAAATTCTAATAATAAAGAAATAGTTAGCAAATCATTAGATGGGGAAATAGAAAATATTGATAATGTAAGTAAGGTTATATTAGGTCAAGGGTGGCATTCTGGAGAACTAATTATATATCATTCTTTTGGAAAGGCAGAAACTTTATATGTTACAGAGGGAAAATTCAATTTAGGAGAATTAGAACAATATATTAGAGAAAATGGTTATTCTTTAGATAATATAGGATTTATTTTAATAGGAATTTCTAGCTTAATTTTAGTATATTTACTTATTTATAGATATATAAATAAAAATAAATCATAGAGAAAAATTACAAGTTATTTAGTTAAAATATAAGATAGAAGCCCATATCATTTTTAAGATATGGACTTTGTCAACAGTCTGAAGAGTCCTATAAGACTCTTTTTTTATATACTTATCTTTCTAAATTACATTTTATATGAAATATATTTTAAATTCCTGAAGTTGTTCCTGTAATTGTACCACTTTCATTTTCTGCTTTCTATATTCCTTTTTCAATTTATTTTATGTTATCTAGTATACATTGTTTCATATTTATTTCTTTAATGATTGTTATTCTTTCTAATACTTATTGCTATTTTTAGGTTTGTACTACTGTTTTTATATTTTCTCATGATATTTATACTTCTATTAATATCTGTATTTATTAAAACTCTAGTATTACTCTAAACAAAACTCTTTTAGTGGTTTTAGATTGTCATTTTTTAACCAATGAAAAAAGCCGAGATATGAATACTTTTCAGTTATTCTACACCAGCAATTGACAAAGAACCTTCTTACTGAAGAGTAGGAATTTCCTATACTATAAAAAAGTCATATAAGCATTTTAGCCTATATGACTTTTTTGGTGCCTCGAACGGGAATCGAACCAGTGACACAGGGATTTTCAGTCCCTTGCTCTACCAACTGAGCTATCGAGGCATATATAAAAAAATGGCGACCTGGAACGGGCTCGAACCGTCGACCTCTAGCGTGACAGGCTAGCGTTCTAACCAACTGAACTACCAGGCCGTAAAATAAAAAAATTTAGTCTAGCTAAATTTTTTTAAAGAAAATGGT
>CATZDQ010000167.1 GCA_958417695.1 uncultured Clostridiaceae bacterium
TTGTAAGATTTAGATGAAGAGATTATCTCAAATTATCCCCATTTTTCAAAAATTTATATTTTTATCCCAAAAAATAAGAGTCCACAATTTCTTGCGACTCTAATAAAATAATTGGTTGCGGGGGTAAGACTCGAACTTACGACCTTCGGGTTATGAGCCCGACGAGCTGCCAACTGCTCCACCCCGCGATATTTAATTTTAACTGCTTTATAAGTATACCCCCTATAGACACAAATGTCAACCCTTTATAAAAAAATATTACCTATTTGCTAAAATAATTTCACTTTCTTCTATAGTTTATTATCCAAGTATCAAAAATATACCTCTATTTTACAGAAATATAATTTTTTATATTATTAAATTTAGCATTACCAATGCCACTCACATTCTTAATATCTTCTAAACTTTTAAAACTACCATTCTCATTTCGGTAACTCACAATTCTACTAGCAATTGCAGCACCAATACCTGGCAATTGTTCTAATTCTGCTTGAGTTGCGGTATTAATATTTATCACCATCTTTCCCTCCTTCGTTTTTCCAGCATTAACACTTTCACTTTTTCCACCTGTAATCACATTATCTCCATTTTCTTTTGTAATATACACATCTCTTTCTTTTTCTTTTATACTCGGAATATAAATTTTCTGTCCATCTTCTAAAACATATGCTAAATTAATTTTTGACATATCCGCTTCTTCTAACATTCCACCAGCAGTATTAATTGCATCTATCACCCTTGCCCCCTCCTTTAAACTGACAACTCCGGGATTTGATACCTGCCCCATAATGTGTACCGTTATTTGCTTTACTTCCTCGACAATTCTATTTTCCATTACCGCATTTTTTTCATCGGAATCATTAACTACATTTTCTATAAAAACATCCTCTGCACTATCTTCTTCTCGAAAAACAAACCATAAAAATACCAAAACCATTACCACTAAAATACTAATTATTACAATTATCTTTTTCTTTTGACCAAATTCCATTTAAAACCCTCCATTCTTTTAAATTTTAACAAAATATATTTTAACCACCTCCCTAATTTTGCTAGCATAAGTATTGAAATTTGTGTAAACTTCATATATGATAATAAAGATTTTTATTTAAGGAGCATATATGAAAAAGAAACTATTGATTATTTTATATATTTTTTTATTTTTATTCTGTTTTAGCACACCTGCAAAAGCAGATACTTACGTAGACTTAAATTTATACTCACCATCCTGTTTACTTATGGAATCCTCCACACGGCAAAATCCTCTATGAAAAAGACAGTCAAAGGCAAATGTATCCAGCTAGCACAACTAAAATTATGACAGCTATTCTCACCTTAGAGCATTGTCAATTAACCGATATAGCTACGGTTAGTTATAATGCTGTCTACAGCATTCCATCTGGCTATGCCTATGCAAATTTACATGTAGGAGAAGAACTTACTATAGACCAACTACTACATATTTTACTTATTCCCTCTGCCAACGATGCAGCCGTCGTATTAGCAGAACACATTGCTGGCTCTGTAGAAAGCTTTGCTGCCATGATGAATGCCAAAGCAGCTGAAATCGGCTGTTTGAATACACATTTTGTTAACCCAAATGGTATTCATAATGAAAACCACTACACCACAGCTTATGACTTAGCTTTAATGGGAAAATATGCTATGCAAAACAAAACCTTTAGAGAAATTGTAACCACCACGCGTTATACTTTACCGATTACTAATCAATACGATAAAGAAGACCGTATTTTCAACACAACCAATGAATTATTAAAAGAAGACCATCGTAATCGTGCAGACAACTATTATTACCCATCTTGTACAGGTATCAAAACCGGTTATACAGACGCTGCGAAAAACTGCATTGTGGCAAGTGCCAAAAAAGATGGCATAGAATATATTGTAGTAGTATTAGGTGCAGAAAGAACTCCCTCTGGACTTTCTGGAAGAAATTTAGATTGCATTTCATTATTTAATTATGCTTTTGACAATTACTCTGTAAAACAACTGCAGACAGAAAATGAAGTTTTGAAACAAATAGAAATCTTAAATGCTACAAAAGAAACCAGAAACTTAAGCCTAATTGTACAATCCAGCATACAGGCAGTCACCAAAAATGATGAGGAGCTAACTAATATAATACCTACTATAGAAATAGAACCTAATTTAAAAGCACCCATATCTAAAAACAGTATCGTAGGGAAAATTTCTTATACTATTGATGGCATCACCTATTCCTCTAATTTATTAGCAGGTAATGCTGTGGAAGAATCTAAATTTATGAACCAAATCCTTCTTCTTAGTATTGCATTTGTACTAATTTTTTTAGCTTTTTGTATATTACGCTCTAATAAAAATAAGAAGAAGAAAAAATATAAGAAAAGAAAACATAAAAAGAGCATATATGATTAATATATGCCCCTTTTTTTATCCTCTATTTATTTATAATCTTTTCCTATAATTACTGTAAAATCTACATTTGCGTTATTAGTACCTTCTGTAATAGACCCTACCCCTAATGTAGTTTTAATGGTCTTTGCTATACTATCAGGTTTATCTGTTCTATTAATAATCGATGTCTTAGACGTCGTCGTCGAAGATTTACCTGTCTTTGTAATTTCGTAACCTGCTTCTTTCAATTCTTTAGCTGCTTTTGTTAAATTCGAAGTAATACCGGAACCATTTAGTAATTCATCTGTACCTTTTACCTTTGTCTGTGTACTTGAGGTATTGGTTCCATTAATTGCGTTTGCAACCTCATCTTCTGGAATTTCTTCTTCATCTTCAAATAACTCTTTAATAACAGTTTTCGTTTCCTTCTTATTAGCTGTATAAATCCAAATACCATTACATTTCTCTGGTTCTCCTGGTAGAGTATCCGTTTTTAAATTAGCAGTATTAAAGTTTACAGCATATGGTACATAATCTTTCATAACATTAAAATCTAAATTGGTCTTAATATTTTTAGAAGCAATATCTATTAATTGTGTAATCTTAAAGATATTTTCTGCCTTTAACAATTGTTGCATAGTTGCTTGTATAAACTCTCTTTGTGTCCTCATTCTACCAATATCATTATCTCCATATTCTTGAGGATATGTTGTTCCATCATTATTATGTCTAAAACGCAATAGTTGTTCTGCTTTTCCTCCATCAATGGCTTGTTCTCCTGCTTTTAAATGAATATGTAAATCTTGCGTTGGGTCATCATAATCCATATCTATTGGTACATTAAATGTAACACTACCAATTGCATCTACCACTTCAATCAAAGCATCTGTATCTACTAATAAATAATATTGAATATTTAAGCCAGTTAATTGATTAATACATTCTATTGTCTCTGGAATATTACTACCATTACGATAAACTGCATTCATTTTATAACTTGCTAAATAATTTTGGCTAGCTACATTTTTATCTTTTTTACCTACATACGTATCTCTTGGAATAGATAACAAAGAAGCTTGTTGATTCTTTGGATTATAAGATGCAATCATAATTGAATCTGTCAATTTATAACCGTCACCTACGCCACTCTCTCCCAATATTAGAATATTAATTCTATCTAAATCTTTTAAAGTATTTTCATCATGTCCTACCGCTGTTGCTAAAAAACCAGATAACCCACCACCATTTTTATGCATACGATAAGCAAACCAACAACCATATACAATGGCACTGATTAATAACAACAATAATATAATCTTTATAGCAGTTC
>CATZDQ010000168.1 GCA_958417695.1 uncultured Clostridiaceae bacterium
AATTTGGACAGCAGTAATGTCCTGGTAAATAAATAACCTCTGTAATACCTGTCATGTTGGCTACGAAAGAAGAACCTACGGACCCTCTGGATCCTACTATATAGCCATCTTCATTAGATTTCCATACCAATTTTTGAGCAATAATGTACATAACGGAGAATCCATTTTTTATAATAGAATCTAACTCTTTATCTAATCTTTCTTGTACAATTTGTGGTAGTGGGTCCCCATATAGTTCATGTGCCTTATTATAAGCTATTTCCTTAATAGTCTCTTCACAATGGTCAATATGTGGTGGACATTTTTCTGGTGATATAGGACTTATTCTTTCACACATATCTGAAATTTTATTCGTGTTAGTAACTACCACTTCATAGGCTTTATCTTCTCCTAAATATTCAAATTCTTTTAACATTTCTTCTGTTGTTCGTAAGTATAAAGGTGCTTGTTCATCGGCATCATCAAAGCCTTGCCCTGCCATTAAAATTCTTCTATAGATTTCATCTTGTGGGTCCATAAAATGCACGTCACAAGTAGCTACTACTAACTTTCCTAGTTTTTCTCCTAGTTCTACAATTTTTTTATTGATATCTTCTAAGGCTTTTACATCTGGTAGTGTTCCATTTCTAACCATAAACATATTATTACCAAGTGGTTGGATTTCCAAATAGTCATAATCTTTTGCAATCTCTTCTATTTCTTCATCTGATTTACCTGCTACAATAGCACGATATAATTCTCCTGCCTCACAGGCACTACCTAATATAAGGCCTTCTGCATATTTTTTATATAGAGATTTTAAGATACGTGGTTTTTTATAAAAATAATCTAGATGAGAATAAGAGACTAATTTATATAAATTTTTTAATCCCACATAGTCTTTTGCTAGAATAATCGCATGATAGCTTGGTAATTTTTTGTAGTCTGCTTTTCCTTGTTCTATTTTATCGATATCATCTAATGTTTTTACTCCTTTCTCACGTAACATATCTAACATGACTTTGAAGACTTTCACAGTTGTATCTACATCATCTAAGGCACGATGAGCTACTTCTACGGTAATTCCCAAATTTTCTGCAATAATACCTAATTTATATTTCTTAAAGTCGGGAAATAAGTCTTTGGCTAGACGTAAGGTATCTATATAGGTATTTTCTATACTTAACCCCAATTGTTTAGCATTATATTTTAAAAACCCAATATCAAAATCTGCATTATGAGCTACTAAAACACAATCCCCTACAAAATTAATAATTTTAGGTAGTACCTTATCAATTGTCTCTGCATCTTTTATCATTTCATCGGTCATATTGGTTACTTCTACTACTTTTTGTGGAATGGGTTTTTCTGGGTTAACAAAGCATTCAAATTCATCAATAACTTCCCCATTTTTTACTTTCATAATGCCTACTTCTGTGATTTTCTCTGTTCGAAAAGATAACCCTGTCGTTTCTAAGTCTAGTACACAATAAGTGGTATCTAATGACTGCCCATTGGAAGCAGATACACAACTACTTTTATCTGGCACTAGATAGGCTTCTACTCCATAGATAATTTTCATATCTGGATTATCATACCCTAACATCTTATGTGCATCAGGAAAAGCTTGTACAACACCATGGTCTGTAATGGCGATGGATTTCATGCCCCATTTCATTGCTCTTTTTATTAAGTCTTTAGCCGGTGTTACACCATCCATTTGACTCATTTGGGTATGCATATGTAACTCGACTCTTTTTACTTTGCTGTTATCCATTCTTTGTTCTTTTTTTCTGCCTGCTGTTTCTACAATGACATTAGCAATAACCCCTAATTCTTTTGCAAAAGGGTCAAATTGTGCCGTTCCAGATAGTTTAATACCTTTAGCACTCGTCATTCTTCCCATTACCTCTTTTGCTTTTTCTGCCTCTACAAAAGCTTTACAAGTAATAGTACTAGTGCCATCATACACATCAAACATAAGTAAATGTTTGCCACTTTTTAATTCTCTAGAATCTGTATGGATAATTTCTCCTTCGATAGCAATTTTTCCACTTTCCATTGAAAGGTCAGCTACTTTTACTAAGTTTTCTTTTATATTGGGATTTCTACCTAAGATTAACGGCGTTATCTCTTCGTTTTTCTCTGGCATTGGTGCACTTTGTTCTAATACAACTGGTTCTTCTTTTTTCTCTTTTGGGGTATGTGTTTTTTCTTTTTTCGTTTCTTTACTTAGTGCTTCTGCCTGTTTTTGAGCTAATAAAATAGCCTCCTCTTGTGCTTTTAATTGATATTCTTGTTGTTTTTGTGCGAAATCTTCCGTAATATCTTCTATGTAGCTGACTTTATAGACCTTACCATAAATATCTTGTAATACTTGTGATAAAATCTCATCAAACTTTTTAGCTAGTAAAAATTCTTTACCTTTTAATTTTAAAAAAATATTAGCTGCTTTTCCTTCAATCGAAATGGTACTACCAGCTAAAAAAGCCTTAGACATAGGATGTTTCATAGACATATAATCAATGATGTCTGGCCATTCTTTAGTAATATTATTTTCTATAGTTCCAGCCCCTGGATTTTCACAATTACTGATAGTTTCTTCTGGATTTGGCTCTACTTGTTTGTTTTCTATTTTCATGATAATGGCTTTTAAGGAAAAACGTCCTTCTAAGTACTTTTCAAATTGGTAAATAGCTTTTATTGGAATGAATTCTTCTGAAATTAAAGTAATTTGTAGTGTATTGGTTTTCTTAAATAAATTCATATTCTTGATTTTTGCATCATTTAATGCAAAACTATTTGAATTATAATCTCTAAATATTTCTTTCAATGTTTTTGTAGATGCTGTTTCATTCATAGATTATGCCCCCTAAATTCTGACTTTATTCTACTATAATTCCCTCCAAATAGCAATCCATTCTTTAGAAATTTTGTTGAAAATATTTTTAAAATATACGTCTAAATTTGTCGATGAAAAGTTCTTGATTTTATGTTAATTTTATGTTTTAATAATTTTTAGTTATCTAATTTATTAGATAAGATTTCTTTTATTGATTCTCTTAACAGAATAGCTTTTTCTAAGCTATTTATTTTCCCATCGATTTATTTTTATTTAGGAGGTGATATTCTTTTCCTTTTCATTTTATCTAAAAAATACGAAAGGAAGATTTTTTGATGAACAATAGACAACTTTTAATTCCAAAGACAGATGTGGTTTTCCACTCTTTGTTTCGTCCAGGAAATGAGGAAATTACTAAAGCCATGATTACTGCTATTACAAATGAAAACATTCAAGAAATTAATTTACGAGAAGATAGACATTTATTTCAAAAATATCCTGACCAAAAATTAGGCATTCTAGACTTAAATGCTGTATTAGACGAAGGCACTTTATGTAATATAGAAATTCAATTGATTGATAAATCCTATACACTTGAAAGAATATTGTTCTATTGGGGTATCCTATATAGTTCTCAATTATCTAGAGGAAATGCCTATACTAAACTAAAGAAAACTATTTGCATTGCTATATTAGATTACGAATTAAAAGAGTTGAAACGGTGAGAAAAAATTACATATAAAGTGGAATTTAAGGCAAGCAGACGAATTTAAGCAATTGACAGATTTAATAGAAATTCATATAATTGAATTACCAAAGATAAAAAAGTGCAAAG
>CATZDQ010000169.1 GCA_958417695.1 uncultured Clostridiaceae bacterium
TTTCAACACTAGTATTTTCAATTAAGTGTGACATATGTTTGACAAACCTACAAAATAACAAATTAATTTTATAAGACGTATTTTAAAAATTATAAGAATCTGGTACAATGGTTAAAGTATATTTAATAGTATATAAAAATGTAGCATTGGAATTTTAAATGGATAAAAAAGGAGTTAGTATTGGAAAACTTATTAGCACAAATAGTAGAACCACTAAGTAATTGGTATATATCCCATAAGAGGACTTTACCATGGAGAGAAAAAGAAGAACCCTATCATGTATGGTTATCTGAAATTATGTTACAACAGACTAGAGTGGAAGCTGTAAAAAAATATTATAATCGTTTTATAGAAGTTTTACCTACCATTGACGATTTAGCTAGGATAGAAGAAGAAAAATTATTAAAATTGTGGGAAGGACTAGGCTATTATAACCGTGCCAGAAACTTAAAAAAAGCAGCACAAATCATAGTAGAAGCATATGCAGGGAAGATGCCAACGACTTATGCACAACTATGCCAGTTACCTGGCATTGGAGAGTATACAGCTGGTGCCATTGCTTCTATTTGTTTTGGAGAAAAAGTACCTGCTGTAGATGGTAATGTTTTACGAGTGGTCGCACGAGTAACAGGTAGCTTCCAAGATGTATTGTTACCAGAAACTAAAAAAGAAGTTAGTAAAACGTTACGAAAGATTATGCCAGATGAGCCAGGTGTTTTTAATGAAGCTTTAATGGAATTAGGAGAAGTTATTTGCCTTCCCAATACCAATCCATTATGTGAAAGATGTCCTTTACAAAGTCAATGTATCGCTTATCAAAAAGACCTAACACAACAATTACCTGTTAGAATTAAAAAACAAAAAAGAACAATTGAGGAAAAGACAGTATTTTTACTATGTTATGAAAATCAAATTGCTATCCAAAAAAGAGAAGAGAAAGGACTACTTGCTAATTTATATGGTTTTCCTAACATAGAGGGAAAAATTATAGAAGAAGAGATTTCAAAAGTTCTAGAAAACTGGGGAATTCAATTAGAAACATTACAGCAAAAACAAAATTATAAACATATATTTACCCATAGACAATGGGATATGATAGGTTATTTAGTAACTGTCAAAAATAAGAATATAGATTTTCTATGGGTAGAACGCGAAGAATTAGAAAAGAGCTATGCTATACCGACAGCCTTTAAAACCTTTGAAAAAATGCTAGGAGATATATATGAATATTCAAAATAAACAAGAAAGCTCACAATACATTCAAAAATTACAACTAAATCGTTTCTGTGAGACTATTTTCTATTCAGGAGAAAGACAAAAAGTAGAAGAATTTTTAAAAGAAAATACAGCATTATTATATGTCATTCGCAATAAAAAAGAAATTGGTGGGAAACAATATATAGATATTACAGCAGAAGAAGTCTTAAAGCATATAGATGAATTTGAAATAGGTGCTGTAGATATATCTTTTAATAATTATGAAAAACAAAAAGTATTAATCGGTGATATTTATTTAACAAAAAGTGGAGAATTATACTTACACGCTAGCACCAATAAGAAGTCTGTTCACAGACAGATGTTAGAACCTATATATAATCTTAAAACAACGATTTATGATTATAAATTAAAATCTATACCAGGGATGGAATTAATCGTAAATTATCTTTATAAATATGCATTGATGGAGGTTATTGTAGAATTTGGTGTTTTTTCTGAGCCAATAGGAATAAATAAAGAGCCAGTAGTTATTTTCGAATTAAGAAATCAATATTAATTGACATAAAGTAAAATATACAGTATAATAAATACAATTCTAATAGAAAGGGGAAACCCTATATGCTTCTGGAGGCTTTAGAATATTTCAGAAACTTACTAGAACTAGAAGATGCCTTTTGGCCTATCTTAGTATTGGTATTAGCTTTTATAGCTGCACCAGTATGTGGATACATAAAAAAAGGTAGAAGCATTATTACAAAAGATAAAAAAACTGGTGAGGTCCGTATAGACCATTATCAGTATAGAGAATGATAAAAAGAGGGCTACTTGTTAAAAGTAGTCCTTTCATAAGAAATAGTATAATGAAAAAGGAAAGGAATAGATAAACATGCAAGAACAATTTTCTAGAATGGCTTTATTATTAGGTAGCAAAGCTGTCGAACAATTGCAAAATAAAAAAGTAGCTATCTTTGGTTTAGGCGGAGTAGGATCTTATGTAGCAGAAGGTTTGGCAAGGGCAGGAATTGGCCATTTTTTATTGATAGACCATGATACAGTAGATATCACTAATATTAATAGGCAATTAATTGCTACAATGGATACCATAGGTCAATATAAAGTAGAGTTAGTAAAGAAAAGAATTTTAGCAATCAATCCACAAGCTATTGTAGAAACTTATCCTATCTTTTATAAAGCAGAAGATGAAACGATTCCATTAGAGAAGAGTATCGATTATATTGTAGATGCCATTGATACAGTAAGTGCTAAAATCAGCTTAATAGAAGCGGCAAAAAAAATAGAAGTACCTATTATTTGTAGTATGGGAACTGGTAATAAACTAGACCCTACAAAATTTGAAATAGCAGATATTGCCAAGACAAGCGTATGTCCATTAGCAAAAGTGATTAGAAAAGAATTAAAGAAAAGAAATATAACAAAGGTAAAGGTTTTGTACTCTAAAGAAGAACCGATAAGAAAATTAGAAGGAGAGGAAAACAAAAAAACAGTACCAGGTAGTGTTTAATTTGTTCCATCAGTAGCTGGACTTATCATAGCAGGAGAAATCATAAAAGATTTTATCAGGTAAGAAAAAAGAGATAGTGTATCTATCTCTTTTCCCTGTAATTCAAATAAAATAAATAAAATTATATAAACAATTTTTTCAAATTGCTTGCATAATTAGCTATATAAATACCTATTATCATCTGTTTTTCATAGAAAGTATTTCTATTTTCTTTATTATACAATATTCTACAGGATTTTCAAGTAAAATTGTAAAATTTGCTAAAATCGTTGTAAATTATCATAAAAAATGATAAAATGAAACACATGAAAATACAAGAAATGAATATATTAGAACCAAGAGGTGAACAAATTGGAAATACAAGAAATATATGAGCACTTACGAGAAAAAATCCCCCAATCTAATATACATATGCAAGAACCTATGAACAAACATACATCCTTTAAAATAGGAGGAGTAGCAGATATTTTTGTAAAGGTATCTACAATAGAGAATTTAAGGGAAATCATAGAATTTGCTAAGGAAAAACAAGTACCAGTTACGATTATGTGAAATTTAAGTAATTTATTAGTAAAGTATAAATGCATTAGAGCCATTACTATACAAATGGACATACAGGATATGCAGATAAAAGAAGAAGCAGATAAAGTATTGGTAAAAGTAGGAAGCGGTGTAAAACTAGGTATGTTAGCAGCTAAACTACAAAAAAACGGGATTGCAGGATTAGAATTTGCCTCAGGGATACCAGGAACCATAGGAGGAGGTATTCGAATGAATGCAGGCGCTTATGGAAAAGAATTTAAAGAAATTGTAGTAGACACCACTTGTATGAGAGAAGATGGAAGTACGATAATTTTACAGAATGAAGATATTGACTTTTCTTATAGACATAGCCGATTTGTACAAAGTCATGAC
>CATZDQ010000170.1 GCA_958417695.1 uncultured Clostridiaceae bacterium
CTTATTTTCTCTACAAATATAAAAGCTCCACCTTCTACTAATCCATTATATATCCGTTGTAAGACTTTTTTTCTTTTCCATAAAGGTAAAAACTGTAACGTATACAATGATAAAACTAAATCTATATTAGCAAATTCATTTATTTCCTCTATATGTTGTTGTAGAAATTGAACTAATTCGCTACTACATTTTTTTCTTGCAATCTCTATCATTGGTAAACTTTCTTCGACTCCGATGAATCTCACATTCTTTTTTCTTGAATGCTTTTGTAATAAAAGAGAAATGGTTTCTCCTGTAGAGGAACCTAAATCATATACAACACTATTGTCTCTAATAAACCATTCACTTATTTCGATAACAGCCTTTTGTACTTCCTCGTACAATGGGACACTTTTTCTTACATGAGTGTCGAAATGTTGTGATACTTGTTCATCAAATTTCCATTCTCCTGGAATTGATGTTATCAAATCATCGACTAGCCCTTCTTTATTTCTCATATATCCTCCTTTTAAATATATAATTAATTCCTACAATATTTAAAATCTCAACTAATACTACATATAAAATAAATAGAGGTTTATACAACTCACTAAAGTTTCCCCACACAAAGAAACCTAAGAAATAAAGAAAAGAGAAAATGAGAATCGCTTTAGATAAATTCATAAAAAAAAGAATCCTATTACTGATATAATATATAATAATAGAAGAGAAAGCAGTAAAACCACTTATCATTCCAAATGTATATTTATCATAAGGTGAAACTGTAGAATAAGAAATATTGAACATTATTTTCCAAGTCTGTTCGGGGACTAAAATATTTACAATGTTCAATAGCAATACTCCTGCCTGCACTTGGAATAAACAACTTAAAACGGGAAGTTTTTGTTTCTTTGGTGCTATACCATTAATACTATGATTTAAATAAAATATGAAACTTCCAATTATAAGCCAAATAAAAGGTTCATAATCTGATGATATATGTACAATCCCTGTTTGAAGTTTTAGCAAGTACATAAAACCACCCATAAATGCGACTAAGAAAGAACAGAAGCTAATAAGTCCTTTATATTTTTCGATATTTCTAAGAAAGAGAAAATAAATACAGAAAAAACCGAAGAACAAACATTCTTCTCGAAACAAGACAATTGTCAAGTCTGATGGTATATCATGGATTCCCATGTAAGAGTGAATTACATCCCATGAGAAAAATATCCAGGGAAAACCAGTGAAACATGCTATGGCACATAACCACAACATACACACAAGAATTTTCTTTTTAATTTTTATGTTCATAATATGAATATTTTATTCCGTAAAAGTCTAAATCCGACATAAAAGATTGGCAATTCAAAGAGTCACAAAGACAATTTAATCCTATTTTTGTTTTACCTTCTAAAATGTATTGAGTAGTAATAACAGCAGGTAATGCAGTATATAATAAATTATTTTTTGTATATAAATAGTAAAAGGTATCTATCTTTCTTTCTGGCTCTATTTTAGAAACTTGACAAATTACACTTCCCCACTTATTCTCTTTCTTAACGAGACGTTGATAATCATCTTGCAACATAAGTGTTGCTTTATTTAAATTATGTTTATAAAAGATCTTTATAAACATAAACTTCCCCATTGAGATATAGTCATTTAGCATAATGAATGTTGATATCTTTCTTATTTGTTTTAAAGAAGTAGCCAATTGAGTTAATTGTTCGTCAAATGATGGCATACATATTTTTTTATGTCCAATGAAAGGAAAAAATTTGTGATGTGTATATCGAAAAGGAGACACCTGTATTTCCTTTCCATGAGAATAAACATAGGAACGTGTTTTTCCCATAGATGATGCTGCCAGATCATAAGTTGAACTATATGACCAATTATCAACAGCACCATAATAGATATTAAAATTAGTATTTTCTGGGCTGTTTAAATGAGTCTCTATAATAGTTTTAGAAAATACGCCTGAAATACCAGGCATCCAACCAACACCTATAATAAAGCAAAGTTTCTGAGCTTCAATGCTTTTTTCATATGGTTTTAATAAATCACGCAAAATGCCATATCCTCCTATATCGATGTAGTGGCAATTATTTCTTAATGCATGTAAGGCAATCTTGTCATTTATTTTAAATGAAGGTCCAACAGCATTAATAACCAACAAACATTGAGAACAAAAATTATCCAATTCTACATCATTGTTATAGTTCATTTGGTTATACTTAAGTCGCTCACTATTATAAAATGTAGACATAGATATTTCTTTTATGGATCTCCTACCACCAATTAAAACATGGAAGTGAGTTTGTAGTTGTAATAAATATTTAACTATAATAGAACCAATTGTTCCAGTTCCACCTATTATTCCTATATATTTATTATAAACCATAATACTATTCCTCTATAGATATATTTATGTTGTTGTTTTTTAATATTTCGTTTAACATGTGCAGATTGATATTTATGTCTTCAAAAGTAAAGATGCCAGGCATAATTGGTATACATCCTTTTATTATCGAGAGCACAATTACCGCACAAAATACTCCTGTTAATCTAAATGAGGAATCTGAGTGCAATAAACATTTTACAATAGAATTTTGATTTCTTACATAAGTACATACTATCACAGATTTCTCGTTTTTCTCATTTTTCTCCAATTGCCCCTGTTGTTTATTGACCATTTTACAAATCAATTTTCTAATAAAAGAGCTCTTTCTTAGTAAGGGAACTATGCCCATAGGAAGATTTTGCAGATGAAAAGCACAATCAAAATTTTGTAGTTCTTCAAATCGACTAGCTCGTTGTATAGTCCTTATTTCAGGACTAGAAAAGAATATTAATGGCATATTGGAATGAAAACGATCAAAAGTAAAAGTTCTATCTGAATGATATTTAGTTGGTTTTATTCTTCGGATTTCCCTTTCTGAAAGGAGCATCAGGTCATCTTTAAAACCCTCAAACATATTGATTATTGAAGCTGTTCCAGAAACAACACCTGCTCCAAAATAGATTCTCAATTCGGCTTCTAAAACAGTTTTTTTTAATTGTTCTGCAGCATATTCTAGCATGAAAGTTGTCAACCCTGGACATAATCCCATTCCTGTAAAAATTGTTCCCCGAAAATTTGTTATGTTCTCATTTTTTATTTCTAGTACACGTCCACTATGTCCATAGTCATCATTAATATCAACACATATTACGTGATTTCTTAAACAAATTGTATAAATATCTGTTCCTACACATGAAAAAGGACCAAGTGCCAAAATTATAATATCAAATTGTTTAATAACAGATTCTATATTTTGGGTATCATGTATGTCCATTTTTATGAACTTTACTTTCTTCTCTGATATCTTATGAATACCTCTTGATGCTATAAATAATTCACAAATATCATGATAATGTAGCAAGTAATCTGTAATAAATTGTCCCGCAATCCCTGTGCCACCAATTACTAAAACTTTCTTTTTAGACATAAATTTCTATCTTTTTTTAAGCTTATCCAACAAATTATATAATACAGAGTGATCCCCAAACTAAAAATGCCTGGTAGTAAGCATTCGGTCTTGGGAATTATCCAAGTGACAATAGATAAAATAATTGTTAG
>CATZDQ010000171.1 GCA_958417695.1 uncultured Clostridiaceae bacterium
GATTTTGTTTTGGGAGGTTCTGCCATATAAAGTACCAATAGCAACTCAGAGTGCCATGGTATTACCATATGATATGGAAGGTGATATACTTAATGACGTGGGTAACATGGATAAATCTGTGAGGATGCAATATGTTCATATAGCGGTATTACCGTTGGAGGAAAAAAGTGTTGTATTGGCATTTTATCATAAGAGGGATAAGATTTATCGAAGATTACGACATCAAATAAATACTACTTCACGGGAAAAAGTATTACAGTATATAAATTATTTAATATTTGAGCATACAGAAAATATCTATTTTTCTAAGACAATAGAAGAAGAATTAAAAAATAATAAGATGATTGAAAAAGTGAGTCAGGAAGCAAATGGGCTTCCTACATTTGGACATTTGAGTGTCGATAATATGTTTGGAATGGATTATGAGGCTGTAAAACCAGAAGATATACCTAATTTTTTAGATGAAAGTTGGGCTATTAAAGAAAAGGTAGACGATGAAAAAGACGAAGATAAATGACTTTGTGTGGGGTTATTTAATGTAGCACAATTCTTGCTAAAAATTTTTATTAATGTTATTATTAAAGACAATAGGTTTCATTTAAGCCATTTATTGCTATACTTGGAATTTGGTTGAGTTGCATGAAGGTTACATTCAAAGGAAGACATCTTGTGGAAAATATAAAAATTGACGGAGGAGTGATTATGAAAACTGGATTGGCAATGTATGTGTGGATGCCGATGGGATACACTACGGGTACATGTGGGATTTGTAGCCAGATGACTGCATGAAATAAACAATCATAAGAACGAGGTAGCGTTATATAAATGAATTTGTGCCCAGAGGCCGTACCTCTAAATCCCACTTTAATAATCATTTATTATTGAAACAGTGTTCTATAATCAGGAGAAATATGATGTCGAAAAGAGAAAAGTGTGTTTATTGTGGAAAGGTAATTGTTACAAGAAGTAAAGAACATATTATTCAAAATGCTATTGGTGGATTATATGAGTCTGAAGATATATGTTGTGATAAATGTAATAATTATATTAGTAAATATATTGATGCTCCTTTTACAAAAATTTTTAATCCAATAATTAGCCATATTGAACATTTTGCCAAGACAAATAATACTAAATCACATCCGCTTTGTACAGGAAAAGCCCAATATGATAATGAAATTTATAATGTTCAAATAAAGAATGGAAAAGTAGTAGGATGTCCTGAATTAAGTAAAAAGATGAAGTGTGATGCTTCTAAATTAGATTTTAAAATTATATCATATGATTTTAATATTGAAAACAATTCTTTCAAAAACGGAATTGCAAAAATAGCTTTTAATTTTGCGATAGAAAAGGGAGTAGATTTTGAAATATTAAGAAAAGGTGTTGAAATAAATAAGAAGAATGAGGATATTGAAAAAATTTCTTTTAAGTTTCCGCTTATACCGTTTATTGCATTAAATCCAATAGATACTTATCTTGAATTAGAAACTAATATGGAGTTTTATCATAATTTAATCTTATTCAGCCAAGAAAATATGCTTTGGTGTTATGTGGATTTGTTTAATACATTTCAGTATTATGTACTTTTGTCAGAAGAATGGGATAATAATATATATATTTCGGAAAACTACTTGCAGCTTTTGCAAAAATTAGACAGAAAAAACCCACAATTTTACATAAGAAGACCTAAGGATATACTTACATATGCAATGTATTTTAATGTGAAACCTTGTATGGAGATAAATATTTTAAAGAAGCGTGTGGAAGTAGCAATACAAAAAGAGTCATTAAAGAAGAATATGTCCGATGTAATTTCTGATAAATTAGGAATGGATTATTTCCAGGTTGATAAGTTCAAAGAAATGGAAAGAAAAGAAAAAAGCTCTAGTTTTTATGATTTGATGGGATTTTATTTGGAAAGTTTGTTACTATATTTTGATGCAGATGATAAATTAAAAGATAATACTTTTAGACAAGTAACCAAAATAATCAAAGAAGGATATAGCGAAGTGGTATCATATCCGTTACTTATAAATATGCTTGTCAAAAAAAGAAAAATAAATATTTACTCATATACTATGAAAAAATTTAAGAGAATGGATGCTTTTCTTACTAAAATTGATAAAATAGAAGTATAAGATGTTTATGTATCCAGTGATAATAAAGATTTTTGTTTCGATAATAAAATATTTTAAGATTTTTTAATGTTATCTAGGATAATGAATGTGCATTATTAAATGTAGTTTTGAAAAATTCAGCAATAAGCATATTTTAGAGTACATATTTTGGCATAAGAGCTTGAGTTATGTAAAAAGTATTGTAAGATTGTAGTAATAAAAGATAAATAAAGGGTTGACAGAAATTATGAAAAAAATTTGCTGCAACGAAAAAAATAGAATATATAGATGGAACATCGGATAAAGATAAATTTTTGCTTATGTAAATGTAAAGAGAGGTAAGTAGAAATTGATAGTAGTATTGAAGGATTCTCTAACGGGTAATATAGTCGGAATTATTTCTTTGATAATAGGGATAATTAGCTTGATTATAACTGTAAAGACAATGCGATCAGCAAGAAGAATTGAAAGAGATATAAAAGAAGCAGAAGTAAAAGCTATAGATAAAGATCGTTTTAATAAATATAAAGAAAGCTGCATAAAAAAATTAGAATTGAAAAGAAAGGTTGTAGCAGATGAGGGAGTTGTAACATATTCTTTATGCAATGATGTATTGGCAAATCTTAATGATTTGCGGGGATATGATCGAGTTATATCAAAAAAAGATATGGATTGTATTAATGAGAAGCGTGAAGAATTGATGAAAATATCGAAAGAGCTAAATGGGCAGAAAAAAGATAATTTAGAAGATTCTCAAAAATTTGATGTAATAGTTTCTGATATTTTGAATATATTGAAAAAAGGAGAATATGCATTATGATGGGAGATCATGTGGAAGGTTTTATTAGAGGATTAATAGAACAAACAAGAGAAGGAAAATTGGATTGGAAACCATTTTCTTCTTTTAAAAATAGAAGAGATATTTTAGAAGAACTGGAAAATGGACGAGGCGATTTTGATTATATGACAAATTCTATAAAAGAGTCAAAATCTTATTTTTTACAATCAGGAGAAGGATTTGTTTTTTTATTTGAAATCTATCATGGAGATCCACAAGCAGCCTCTTCTTTGGATAATACGATAGGGTTGATGGTGAAAATCAATAGTGTATTACCACTTAATAGCTTATTAGGATATACAGAATCAATGCAAGAGGAAATGGAAAAATTAAAATTACTGGTAGAAAATTATCTTGAAGAAAAATACTGTTATCCGGATGTGCTATATAGTTTTATGGATAAGGTGCTTGATGATAAAACAGAATAGATATTTTGTGTTTGCAAAAGCTAGTTTAGTGAAAAGGGTTTCTGAGTAATCAGAGGCTTTTTTTGTACTCTAAAGTTGTTCCTGACTTGACATAAGGAGGAGACATGTCACTGGTAGGCACAAGACCACCGACACTGGATGAATGGGATAAGTATGAACGTAAGCGATGAATAATCCACCGGTTTTTCAGTATCCAAAATTTATGAGATAATC